>CBDTUM010000033.1:0-35934 GCA_965363495.1 uncultured Desulfopila sp. | reverse complement strand
CCGCCCAAAAGATTTGCGGGATTCTTTTTAATACTCGCTTGACGGGTATAAGTTCCTTCACGAAATAATTCTCTTGTAAAAAGCACAAGAGAATTATTTCTAAGTCACTAAACAACGCTAACAGCATAAAGAAGGTGAATCATGCATTTGTTTGCAACTGAAGATGGCGATAAGTGGGTTTGTATTACCTGCGGAGTTGAAGAAGAAGACATGATCAACGAGAAAAAATGGGAGTGGTGTTTCGACAAACACGATCAGACACTTCGTTGTTCACTCTGTGGCCATCCTGATTATGATTTTGAGGACTGACCGCGTCGTCTCTTAAGTATGGTAAGTTCCGGCTTCTCTTCGTGCTCCTTGGTTTGCAGGGGGAAAATTAAAATTTCGTGTCGGTTATGGGGTTATTAATGGTCACATCAACCCAATGCTGATCCCACCATTCCTTAGGGGTTACGAAGACGCCATTTACCAGCATGGAAAAGTGCAGATGATCGCCTCCTGCCATCCCTGTTGTGCCGGTTAAGCCAATAACGGTTTTCTGGTCTACCGTATCGCCTGGAGCAACATTAATTTGACTGAGATGGGAGTAGAGACTAAAAACCCCCTGTCCATGATCGATTAATACCATGTTGCCATATATACCAAGGTAGTCTGAAAAAACAATTTTTCCCCGGTTGGCCGCACGTACATCAGCTCGGGTAGTTGATGCTATATCCATGCCGAGATGGACCTGGTGATCGATGGCTTGCCCTTTATAATTGTAAGTGCGGTGGTCAGCGTATCCCGCTCGGGCACTTCCGGGCATACGGGCAAAATGGTCCTTCCAGAGTCTTTCCGGCAGTGGGTTGTTGCACAAATCGCTTATTTTACTATTGTTTTTGTCTCTTACGGTTGAGTTGGCGTAGAGATATTTGTCGATGAATTCTCCTTGCATTTCAGGATAATGTTGCTGAAATTCCGGGATTTTAGCATCTAAAAAACCATCGCTTATGTTGATGGTATCTCGTTTCTGATCAGCCTTTTTGAGAACGGTTGTAAAAGGCACAACTGCTTTATTTCCGGCGGGGTCTGTTGCGGACACAGTCAAGGTGTCAATTTTTTCGGTATCAAAAGGAAGACCGAAATAGGAGATATAGATGTCGTCTTTGCCGTTGCCCAGAGGAAAGCCCGGATTAAACAGACCATTCATGTTTACTCCACTCCTGCCGTCCTTGTCGGAAAGGCGATACATCGCAATGCCGGTGCCGCCGGGTGAGATATATTTTTCGCTGTGCAGTATCTGGATTTGTGGTGGAACCGTATCGACAGTGAGCTCTTTGGATACTATCGCTTGGTTCCCGCGCAGCCAGCCGCGTAGAGAGAAATCTGTCGCTTCAACTGTAAGTGTCATGGCACCATCGATAAAACCTTCTTTTTGTACGTCAAAAGTAACTGTCTCGCTGTGCTCAAGAGGCCCAATTGTGCCAGTATAACGGGTTCTGGGAAAGGAAACGGAATAAAGTATTTTTCTTACATTGCCCTGGCTTCCATAGACGAAAATAGATTGAATGCCACTTTTCGTATCGGTGACTGTGTAATTGACGACGGCGTTCTTGCCCAGAAATGCACTGGACTGCTGGAGAGTGATTACCGGTTTTTCGCCTTCGAAAAAAAGAATGAAAACAGCTGCTCCGGCTAGCAGAAGAATGAACAGAAAACTGGTTAACAGAAAGTGAGATTTTTTTGCTTTTTGTTTGTTACGAAATACCATAAGACGATTTTTTCCTTTTCTTGAATGGAGGAGGAGGTGGACTAAAGAGAGATTTATCTCTGCCAAATAATTTCATATTTTTCGACATGAAGCTCCTTGGAAGGGGCAACGATAATCCGTTTGCCGATTTCTTTTTCCACCTGTACCTTAGTAAGCTCTTCCTCATTATTTAGCAAGTTGGCAATTTTGGGATGCACCTGCAACGTGATATTGCTCCCCTTGTGTTTTTTTGCATTTCTCGTGATTTTTCTGAAAATATCGTAGCAGATGGTCCGGCGAGATTTAATCATTCCTTCGCCACCGCAATAGTGGCATGGTTCGCACATCAGCTGGTGCAGATTCTCGCTGATGCGTTTTCTAGTCATTTGTACCAGACCAAATTCAGAAAGTTTTAAGATATTGTTCCTGCTTTTGTCTTTTTTGACGGCTTCTTTAAATGTTGTATACAGCTCTTCACGGTGGCTGTCGTTTTCCATGTCGATGAAGTCGATAATGATGATGCCACCAATATTTCTGAGGCGCAGCTGATACGCTATCTCCACGGCTGCTTCCATATTGGTTTTGAAAATTGTGTCATTCAGATTGCTTTTTCCGACATATCTTCCTGTATTTACATCGATAACGGACAACGCTTCGGTACTTTCAATAATGATATAGCCCCCGGACCTGAGCCATACTTTTTTCTCAATGGCTCGTGTGATTTCTACTTCGATATTATACGCTTCGAAAAGAGGTGTACTCTCTTGATACAGCGAAATTTTGTCCAGTAATTGTGGGGCAAAGGTTTTTACATGGCCGACTATTTTTTCATGGGCTACCGGATCGTCGATGATGAGGCTATCGACGTCGGCGGTGAAAAAATCCCGGACGGAACGTAATGTAATGTCGAGATCTTTATGTATAAGTATTCGAGATTCCGTACTTTCTGCTTTTTCAATGATGTCATCCCACAGGAGCATAAGATACTCCATGTCCGCCTCCAGTTCTTCTCTGGTAGCATGCTCAGCAACCGTGCGAACAATAAAACCCGTTCCTTCAGGCCGCATTTCCTGGATAAGGTTTTTGAGGTGGTCTCTGACGTCTTCATCTTCAATTTTTCGAGAAATTCCTATATGATCGGTCTGGGGAATAAACACCAGGTTGCGGCATGGCAGAGTTATATGACAGGTTAACCTGGCGCCCTTAGTGCCTATAGGGTCCTTGCTGACCTGGACCAGGATATCCTGTCCTTCATGGAGGAGATCTTCTATGCGCATCCCTTGGATGTTGGGACAATCTGTGATACAGAAGTTATAATCGGTGGAATCAGGTTCAGCGAGGCAGACATCGTCTACATACAAAAAACCGGTTCGTTCAAGGCCAATATCGACGAAAGCTGCCTGCATACCGGGGAGTACGCGAACGAGCTTCCCTTTGTAGATATTGCCCATGAGTCCCTTTTCCGTTGGCCGCTGCATATGGAATTCGCTCAGGTTTCCATCTTCTACAAGGGCAAGGCGTACCTCATAACTTGTGGCATTGATGAGTATTTCAGTGGTCATTCTGGAGCCGTTTAAATCGAAAGTTGAAACTTCCATGCTGGAAGGAGTATATTTTTTTTAATTGTGTAGTATACAGTATAAGCAAGCAAAAATGCCATATGTAATAATTATTTTATTGATCTTCTCATACGCCAGGAAAGATGAATAGGTGCCCGGTATCAGTCATTATTCCCACGTTCAATAGGGGCATGTTCCTTGAACGTGCTGTTGCGTCGGTGCTCAAGCAGACCCTTTTGTGTTCGGAACTCATTATAGTCGATGATGGTTCGACAGATAATTCTTCGGAAATACTACGAAAAATATCTTTATCGGCGCGTACAACAATACGGATATACCGACAGGAAAATAAAGGGCCTGCTGCAGCACGAAACGTTGGGGTGCGTGCTGCAAGGTTCCCTTTTGTCGCCTTTCTTGACTCCGATGACCACTGGCACAAACGCAAACTTGAATTACAATATCAGTCTCTTGCCGACCAATCCCAGTACCGGATCAGTTATACTCAAGAAAAATGGTTACGACGAGGGCACTATTTGAATCAGAAGAAAAAACATCTCCCCCGACATGGTGACATCTTCGATCACTGCCTCAAGCTCTGCGTGGTGGGCATGTCCACTGTGATGATGCAAAAAGAACTCTTCGAGCATATTGGATTTTTTGACGAATCCCTGCCATGTTGCGAGGACTACGATCTGTGGTTGCGAGTGAGCTGTAGATATCCTTTTCTATTGATAGAAGAGCCCCTCACCATCAAAGAAGGGGGGCGTGAAGATCAAGTCTCTTTTCAGTATCGTTGCGGTATGGACCGGCTGCGGATCGACAGTCTCAAAAAGCTGCTCGATGCAGATATACTTGGTCTCCATCTCTACCAGATGGCTTTTGATGCATTTAAAAGCAAAGTTACTATCTTCGGAAACGGTTGTCTGAAGCATGGTAAAACAAAGCTCGGTCATTCTTATCTCGAGCTGCTGACGGCGTATGAAAAGGCAGCCGTAAAGAAATTTCCAGAGCAATGAGATAATCTCGTAAAAACCTAAAATAAGGATGGCTCATTAAAAAGATTCATATGCGAGGCGTAAGCTTTTTATAGTATCTCGGCGTACATGGGGTACGTTGTGATGATTTAAAAAATCGCAGCAACGACGCAGATGAAGAGTTTTTACGTGGCCAAAGAGTGTTTTGATGCAGAACCATAGTTGGCAGGATCCGTCGTATTATATCAACAAGATCTATATAGAAGAGTCCTGTCTGGAGCTTGAATATACTCAGGAGATTATCAATCGGGCAAAACTTCCGTGGTCGGTGGTACCGGAGAGACAAAAACCAAACGATCTCGCCGATGCATATGTTGAAAATCTTTCCGCCGGTAAGCGGCAATTGTATCTCTGTAATAACCGTGGTGTTTTCTTCAAACCATGCCCGGGAACACGTGAATATCAGTGCTGTGACTATCAGGTCCTCAACACCGGGACAAACTGTCCGATTGATTGTGTATATTGTATCCTGCAGGCCTATCTCAATACTCCCTGGCTTACCTGTTATGTGAATATCGAGCAGCTCTTCACCGAACTCACCGCAACGCTTTCAACTCATCCGCAGAAATTCTTTCGCATCGGCACCGGAGAATTCACCGATTCCCTGGCCATTGACCGATTGACACAACTGAGTGGCAAGCTGGTGCCGTTCATTGCCGACTGCGAAAATGCAGTGCTTGAACTCAAGACGAAAAGCGCCGTTGTCGGCAACCTTGCAAACCTTGACCATAAGGGTAAAACCGTTATAGCCTGGTCGCTCAACAGCCCCTTTATGATGAAAAATCAGGAAATACGCTCGGCAACCCTCGAGGAGCGGCTGAGTGCTGCGAAACAATGTGCCGATTGGGGCTATAAACTGGCCTTTCACTTTGATCCTATAATTGATCATCCCGGCTGGGAGGAGGGCTATGCGGCAACGATTGCGAGGCTGTTTGAGGTCGTACCCGCCCAGGCAATAGTGTGGATTTCACTTGGTGCTTTACGGTTTTTGCCGAGTTTAAAGGAGATAGGCATCAAACGGTTTCCAGCATCGAGAATCTATTATAGTGAGTTTATCCAGGGGCTGGATGGAAAAGCACGATACTTTCGGCCGAACAGGGTTGCGCTTTATAAACATGTCTACCGACAGTTATTAAAAAAGGCGGCGGAAACGACCTGTATTTATTTCTGTATGGAAAGTGACGAGATCTGGCGGGAAGTGATGGGCTATATTCCTGAAGAGAAAGGTGGACTGCCGATAATGCTCGATCGGGCCATGCGTTCATCCTGATCATCACCGTATATCGCCTGCATGGCCCTTGCGCTATTTATAACCGTTCACCACAAAACATACCTCATCCGCACATCTCCGGCACTGGTAAACGTTTACCAGTGCCGGAGATGTGCGGATGAGGTCTTTACATTTTAAGACCGAAGACAAAACAGATTCGGTGCTGGTGAACGTTTACTGCTATTTTGATCTTGTTCTTTCTTTGTGGTATCGTATATTGGCTCTAGCGCCCCACAAGGGTATAAGTGTCTTGGAGATGACTCGAAGCTTCTGATTTCAAATTTATCTCAGCATTTCTTTTTTTTTATCGCAGCGTTCAGCGAGTAAGGCACGAAACAAATCGAGAGGAGATCGACGTATCTTCCTTAATTTTCTTACACCCAGAGGATTGTATCATGATAAACAAGGTAATACTTATTGGAAATTTGGGCGCAGACCCTGAAATGCGCTATACACCTAGTGGAACTGCGGTAGCCACTCTCAGACTTGCGACGAGTAGAAAATGGAAGGATAAGGAAGGCAATCCGCAGGAAGAAACGGAGTGGCATCGGGTCATTGTTTGGGCGCAAAGCGCAGAATTTTGCAGTAATTATCTGTCAAAAGGTTCGAAAGTTTATGTCGAAGGTCGACTGCAGACTAGAAAATGGCAGGACCAAAGTGGCAATGATAAATATACCACTGAAATTATAGCAAATACTGTCCAAAACTTAACTCCGCGAGGAAGTGAAGGCGGCGGCGGTGGCGGTTACCAGGAGCCCCCCCTGCCCCCAGAGCCGTTTGACGGTGGAGTGGGTGGCAGCGGTACCGGTGAGGATGTACCTTTCTAGAATACATCAGGCCAGGCTTGATCTGATGATGAGGAGTAGTTTTCCTGCAGGAACATACTCCTTTTTTATATGTATACAACATGCCCAGGCCCAGAATAGATGGTTGACTGTACACGTCACAATTCCTATTGTTGAAGCACAAATACTTATATTTAATTGTATCATTTTGAATATGTCATTTTGGATAGGCTGTTGCTATGGATTATTATGAGACTCTCGGGGTAAAAAAAGACTCCACCACCACTGAAATTAAAAAGACATATCGAAAACTAGCTCTCAAATATCACCCCGACAAAAATAAGGGTGATAAGAAGGCAGAAGATAAGTTTAAAGAAATCAGCGAAGCCTATGCTGTCCTGTCAGATCCTGAGAAAAAAAAGCAGTATGATGTCTATGGTTCCAACAATTTTCATCAACGGTATTCCCAGGAAGATATTTTTCGCGGATTTGATCTCAACGATATTCTCCGGCAGTTCGGGGTGGGCGGTGCAGGTTCTTCGGCAAACTTTCGCGGCAGCATGGGAGGAAACGGGCGCTTTAGTTCATTTTCAAATCAGGGTAATGGCGGTGGATGCGGTGGTGGAGGATGTCACACGGCGCCGGAAAAAGGTCAGGATATGACCTATCAAATTACTGTAACCCTGGAAGAAGTATTGTACGGTGCGGAAAGAACCATCACTCTGCGAAAAAATGGCAGTTCTCACAACGTTTCGGTAAAGATTCCCATAGGTATTGAAGAAGGGAAAAAACTACGATTGCAGGGAAAGGGTGGGGTATCAAAAAACGGTGGGCAGCCCGGAGATCTGTATCTTAAAGTCGGAATTGCCTCGAATGATTCATTTTCTCGAAGCGGAGATGACCTTTTGGTACAGAAGCTGATTTCTTTTAGTGAAGCCTGTTTCGGGACGAAAATGGAAGTTGAGACGCTAGAGGGTAAGAAGTTTATGGTCAACGTGGCCCCCGGCACAGTGCACGATTCCCGCCTGAGGATCAGAGGCTATGGATTACCTGTGGGTCCCTTAGGTGAACGGGGTGATCTTTACGTTAAAATCGGGGTAAAGGTTCCCAGAGAGCTGACTGACGACCAGAAAGTGGTTGTTGAACAACTTCAGGCATCCGGGTTGTAAGCATGGCCAACCATCAGTAATAGCAACGTGCATTGCCTTTTTACGACAATGCACGTTGTTGTTAGTAATGGTTGTCGGCGTAAGCAAGCCAGCCGCCAGCTGCGACTAACTCCTTATCGAACGCATTCATCACAAAAGAACAGAGTACGTTTTTTTGATCAGGGTCATCTGAAGAAGCTGTTAGCTTGCCTCTTTCAAGATCTATATCAATGCTAACCTTCCCCTTCATGGCAAAGAGAGAATCAAGCTGTGTCGTCTCAAGTTCTACGGCAAGAATACCGCAGTTAAACATATTTTGTCGAAAAATCCTGGCAAAGCTCTCGCCGACAACTACATTGATGTCGTTTACCTCGAAGGCCCAGACGGCATGCTCGCGTGAAGAGCCGCAACCAAAATTGGCGCGGGTAACAACAACCCGGGTGCTCTTCATTTCTTCGGATTGATGGTTGAAGGGTTTGCCGTCGAGCAGCAGATCTTCCAGGAGATGTGGTTTGAGTGCCGTCTTGGAGATCTCCGTCAGGTATTTTGCGGGGATGATCTCGTCGGTGTTGATATTACTTCTGTCCAGAAAAACTGCCGGACCGCCAAATGCTTTCATCTTGTGCAACCTCTCATGATTATTTCTCATTTCGTGAAAATCCACAATTGGGGATGGCTCAATAATAAATTATTTAATATCTCTTGGATCAGTCAGTACTCCTGTTACCGCGGCGGCTGCCGCAGAAAAGGGGCTCATCAGGTGAACCATACCGCCTTTGCCCATGCGGCCGTTAAAATTACGGTTGGTGGTCGATGCGCAGACCTCACCTTCGGCCAAAACGCCAGAGCTCATGCCGAGACAGGCTCCGCATGTCGGGTTGAGTACACAGAACCCTGCATCCATAAAAACTTTTATGATGCCTTCATCAAGAGCCATGTTGTAGATATGGGGTGTTGCCGGGGTAACGATTCCTCTGACTCCCTCGGCAAGTTTTCTTCCTTTCAGGATTTCGGCGGCATCGCGTAGATCTTCTATCCTGCCGTTGGTGCATGATCCGATATAGACCTGGTCGACGGGGCTCCCTGCCATTTCGGAGAGATCCCGGACCATATCCGGTTTGTAGTCGAAAGTGACCTGGGGGACAAGGGTGCTGATATCTAGTTCAATACTTTCGGTGTAGACGGCGTCGGCATCGGAATGCCATTGCTGATAATTTGCGACAGCCGCGTCGATAGTCGGATAATCGCTCTTAATGAAAGGCCAGAGGTATTCTGCCGTTACCCTGTCCGGCATGCAGATACCACAGGTTGCTCCGGCCTCGACTGCCATATTGCACAAGGTCATTCTCGCCGACATGGAAAAAGAGTCAACTACCGGTCCGGTAAATTCAATGACCCGGTCGGTTGCACCATTGACGGTAATTTTTTTTATGATCGACAGGATTACGTCTTTGGCCGTAACCCTCGGCTGCAGCGTACCGGTGATGTCGATTTTCATGCTTTTGGGCGCGCGGAAAGAACAAACACCCTTGTAGATACCTACTTCGAGATCGGTCGTGCCGACACCGGCGGCAAAGGCCCCGAAGGCACCGTGCGTGCAGGTGTGCGAATCACCCATGATAACTGTGTAGCCAGGTCGGACAAAACCTTTTTCGGGAAACAGGGCATGGCAGACGCCATTGGCACCGACATCAAAAAAATCTTTAATGCGATGTCGTTTGGCCCAGTCACGCATGATTTTCCCCTGGGTGGCTGTTTTGGAATCTTTGGCAGGGGTCACATGATCGATGACCGCCTTGATCCTGGTAGTATCAAAAACACTGTCCATGCCTTTTTCCATGAGGTCCATTATGGCTATGGGAGTAGTGATTTCATGGCACATCACCACATCGAGGTTAAGGATCATATTGTCCGGGGAAGGTTTGTCTCGCAGATGCGTTGCAAATATTTTTTCGGCTATAGTTTTGCCCATTTTTTACTCCGGAGAAGAAAGAAGAGGTACGTAGTGGTAGAGCCACTGATGTTTGACATATGCCGGAGACAATCCGTTGTCGGATGCCTGCAGCAAGGTTAGACACATTACTCAAAGGATGGTAATATTACCAGAATATTATAAGCATTCCTACTGCCTCATCGGCATGGGATTACCGCTGCCGAACGTCATAAAGGAGATCTTCATTCTATGCCTTTTCATAAAGCATTGAGCCATGTTTGTTTCGTCGCCGTTTTGTTCAGCACTCTTCTTTTTCCTGCTCATCAGGCAATGTGCAGTCATGGAGTGTCTCTGGACGGTACCCTGAAATACAACGAAAATTTTTCTCAATTTACCTATACCTCCCCGAATGCGGAAAAGAGTGGGACGTTAATTCTGCATGATATCGGCAGCTTTGACAAGATGAATCCCTTTACCCTGAAAGGTTCATCACCCTATGGCCTGGAGGCGCTAATTTTTGAGCCGTTGGCTGTTGCCGGCCTGGATGAGCCTTTTTCCCAGTATGGTCTTTTGGCTGAAGATATCGAGGTCGCGCCAGATATGAAATCCGTCACCTTTACCCTTAATCCATTGGCTAGATTTTCTGACGGGAGCCCGATAACCGTAGAAGATGTCGCCTATTCGCTCGACCTCATGAAAAGTGATCAGGTTCATCCTCAATTTAATTATTATTATGCAGATGTTGCTGGATCTGACATATTGGGAGAGCGAAAAATACGCTTTAATTTTAGTCGACCCAATCGAGAACTGCACATGATTGCCACGCAGATAAATATATTACCTAAAAAATATCATGGTCAAAATGGTTTTGCCGAGGCCAAAGAAGTACGTGAACTGACTTTGCCCATTGGTTCCGGGCCGTATGTCGTGGACAAGGTAGATATCGGTAAATCGATCACCTACAAGCGCAACACGCATTATTGGGCGAAAGACCATCCGACGCGAAAGGGGATGTTCAATTACGATGAAATAGTCGTTAAATACTATAAGGACCCGGTAGTTGCTCTGGAGGCTTTCAAGGCCGGCGAGTTTGATTTTATCTCCATCAACATTGCTAAGCAGTGGGCCAGAGATATGCATGGCAGAAAGTTTGACGATGGAACGCTAATCAAAAAGACCTTTTCGCATTTAAATAATGCCGGTATGCAGGGTTTTTTGATGAATACCAGGCGTGAGCTTTTTCAGGATCCAAAAGTACGACAGGCCATGGGGCTGGCCCTTGATTTTACCTGGATCAACAAATCGCTCTTTCATGGGCAATATACTAGAAGTAATTCGTTTTTCAGTAATTCCTACCTGGCGGCAAAGGGCGTTCCCCAGGGCCTGGAACTGGAGTACCTGGAACCATACCGGAAAATTTTGCCGGCAGATGTGTTCACAACTCCGCTTTCCACCCCTGTTACAGCTGATCAGCAGGCTATGCGAAAAAACTTGCTGCAGGCCAAAAAACTGTTAAATGAAGCCGGCTGGCAGGTAAAGAATGGGATACTTACCAATGAGCTGGGAAGAGTGTTTGTTTTCGATATCATGCTCGTGTCACCTGCATTTGAACGGGTCATGGCTGGCTACGTTAAAAATCTGAAAAAACTTGGTATACAGGCTACTTACAGGACTCTCGACCAGACTTTGTATGTGGAACGTCTGAAAACATTTGATTTCGATATGATCGTTGCTGGCTATGGCCAGTCTCAGTCGCCGGGAAATGAGCAGCGTAATTATTGGCAATCGTCGTCTGCCGACCATATTGGTTCACAGAACTATGCCGGAATACGGTCCGCGGCTGTCGATAGTCTTATCGATCGAATTATTTATGCTGAAACAAAAGACGAGTTAGTTGCTGCATGCAGTGCCCTTGACCGTGTACTCTGGTATGGGTATTATCTGATACCCAACTGGTATCTACCGGTCTATCGATTGAGTTATCGGGATACGTTCCTCGCTCCGTCGATTTTGCCTCTCTATTATGATCCGTTTCAATTGCTTATGACGTGGTGGTTGAAAAAATAAGAAAACCTCTACGCATGGTTTCAGGCAAGTAAAAGGTATGGCTCTTGCAAAACATCGGCCAGGAAATGGTCGGTTTTCGCTTGCCCAAGTACTCTTTAAGGTGGACTCTTTCAGAGTCTAAAAAAAAGGGGAGTCGGTTGCGTTTTTCATTGCCAGGTCAGCTTGCTCTTCAACCCTGAACAAGGGGTGTTGTTTCTATGAAAAATAAATTTTTTAATGCTTTTCCCCGGGAGACATGGCATACATTGCCGGTCAATTCATCAAATCGGAGATATCTGTGGACACGATCCGAATCCAGTTATATACCCTCAGCGATACCGAAAAACTAGGCAGACTGCTTGGCCGACGGGCAGTGCCGGGAGACGTGATCTGTCTCGACGGTGATCTTGGAGCTGGTAAAACAGCCCTTGCCCAGGCTATCGCCCGTGGCCTTGAGGTGCCCGATAGTTGTTATGTGACCAGTCCATCCTTTGCGTTGTTGCATGAGTATCCGGGACGACTGCCGATGTATCATATGGACTTCTATCGCCTGCAGGATGTCGGCGAGGTTGAAGATCTTGGCCTTGACGAGTACTTTTATCTGCACGGCCTCACGGTGATTGAATGGTCCGGCCGGGCGATCGAGATACTCCCCGGGGAGCGCCTGGCCCTCACTATTGTGCCAAACGAGGATCTTTCTCGCACGATTACCTTGCAAGGGAATAGCAGGTATGCTGATCTGCTGCTCCATATCAGCCGGGAATATAAAGCAAACGATGCTTGAGCCGGAAAACTTGAGTGGGAGGGAGTTTTTCGGTTGAAGGACTCATTTCACGTTATAATTATGTCAGGAAAAAATGAAAAAAAAATCTATCCGATTTAATGATTGTCTCAAGACCTTTACCGTTGACCAGGATAAAGCCATAAGTCCGGAAGAGACCTTGAAAAATTTCTATACCAGGGTCGAGTCTCTTGATCTGAAAATATTAAATGAAGTACGCAGGATTGATAATGGGCGTCTTGATATACCTGTCTTCTTCAGCGTCTGCGGTGACGATGCTCTTGCCTTGACCGGCACTAAAAAACAGATGGGAAAAGGCGCCTCGCCAGTTCAGGCGGAAGCGTCGGCGTGCATGGAGCTCGCCGAACGATTTTCTTTTTTTTCTTTTAAGAATAATTCCGGTAACTTTTTGTCTGGCGATTACAAAACCATGGAGAAGGCAGGGTATCCTGTACTCGATCTGCAGTATCTGCTGACCTCGGTGCACGATACGCATTCCTCAGTAGAATTATTGGCACAATTACTCGACAACATTCCCATGCAGTGGGCGTGGGGCACTAATATAACCACCGGCAATGATGTGCTCATCCCGTTTTCCTGGTTTTTTGCCATCAATGAATTCAATGGTCCCTCGGCAGGCAATACCTACGAGGAAGCGGCCCTGCAGGGTATCTGCGAGATTGTCGAGAGACACGTCTGTTCCGTCGTCAACAACAAAAAAAGTGTTACCCCGAAGATCGATCCGGATTCTCTGCAGGATGCTGTGGCCATCGAGCTTATTGAAAAATTTCGCAAAAATAATATTGAACTGTATCTGAATGATTTTACACTTGATACTGGGATCTGTACAGTTGCCGCGCTGGCTATTGACCGGTCGACTTTTCCCGGGAAAAGTGAGATCGTCTACACTGCCGGAACGACACCCAATCCGGAAAAAGCGCTGATCAGGGCAGTCACCGAAGTGGCCCAGCTGGCTGGCGATTTCAATACCGATGCAAACTATATCGCCTCGGGGTTGCCGAAACCACAGGCCATGGAAGAAGTTGAATATATCACAGAATCGCCGGAAACCATCACGATAGCTGAGATGGCCGATCTCTCACATAACAATATCAAAGTCGAGGTTGACAATTGTCTTGCCGCCTTAAAAAATATCGGCATGGACGTTATGATGATTGATGTGACCCATGAAGGCCTGAACATCCCCGCTTTATACACCATCATTCCGGGAGCGCATTTTCGGGAGAGATCGATGATCAACGATGTCGGGCTCTTTTCTGCAAAACTTCTCGCCGAACTGGTCAAAGATTCCGATCTCCTTGAGAAAAAACTGGTGCAGATGGAAAATCTTCTGCCTAAGGCCTACTATCTCGAATTTTACCGCGGACGTAACTTTTTCGACATGGGCTTTCCCGAATCGGGCCTGGAGCATTTCAATCAAGCGCTGGCCATGCAGCCTGAAGCAGAAGATCTGCCCTATATTTATTCGTATATGGGCAGCTGTTTAAAGGAACTTGGCCGATATGAGGAAGCAGTTGAAATTCTTTATAAAGGGCTTGAGGAAGACGAAGAAAGACCAGATCTGCATAACACGCTTGGCGTTTGTTTTTTTAAAATGCAGGCATATGAAAAAGCCATCATCCACTTCCAGAGAACTGTCGATCTGAATCCTGCATCGGCGATCGACTATGCTAATCTTGGCGTTAATTATAATAAAATTGGCAATACAGAGTCGGCAATTGAGTTTCTCAGCCTCGCGCTCACCCTTGATCCAAGTCTTGATTTTGCCCGGGGACTGCTCGAAGAACTGGTGAAAAAATAATTACGCCATAAATCTTTACTGGAGGAAAATTATGAAATATTTGGTTTGTATCACAGTTCTGGCCCTTCTGTTACCCACAATGAGCTATGCAGAGGAAAAATTGCTTCACAATGAACATGATGAAAAAAAATCAGGGATAGAGGCGCTTTCTCCTGAATTACGTGATTTGCTCTCTCAGGAAATGAAAGCATTGCAAGATGGGATGATGTCTATAATCCCGGCATATAGTTCGGGAGCTTGGGATGAAATTGCCAGAACGGCAGAAAAAATACAAAAAAGCTACATATTGAAACAGCAACTTACCGAAAGCCAGGTCAAGGAATTACATGAACTATTGCCGCATGCCTTTATAGAAAAAGATCAGAGATTTCATTACCTGGCAGGCATGCTGGCGCATGTGGCCAAAGAGCGAAAAGTGGAGTTGATAAATTTCTATTTCTCTGAAATGAATGAATCGTGTGTGAGTTGCCATACTCAATTTGCCACAAACAGATTTCCAGCCTTGGTACCAAAGGAAGAAAAACATACACATTAAAAGCAGTTACTAAGATAAAATAGGATGATGTCGTAGAGTCTACCCAATAAAGCCTGAAAATCTTGATCCGCTCCGCTGCTACAAAATAGAGATTTTTACCAGATTATTCTTTTTTTGCTACGCGCTTGCTACCTAGATCCCAAAACTTCTAGAAGGCAATGAACTCTCCAATGTTCTTTTGGATTTTTCGCATATTCCTCTTCTCCAGAAAAATGTCTTCGGCACAATTTGCGCACATAACAGCAGAAAATTGCTCATCCTGACATGTTGCTCAATTCCAGTAGCATATCTCCAGCAGGAACTGCCGATTACCCAGAGGTCGAAATATATATCATTTATTACAATGGTTTATCGCCGTTATAAAAAGATAAAATTTAATTTTTCGTACGGGTGGCATGCCACTTGCTGTGGGTCGTAGGCAATATGAGGCTGCATACTCATTACAAATTGATGGCAGCTTACCGCAAAGAGGGTGTTGATCATCGCAATTGGAGGAAAGTAAATGCCTGGAATGATATTTTATACAATTTCAATAGGATAATGTAACATGCGTGAAAAAGTTATATGGGGGCTTGTTGGGAGTATTGGGGCATTGCTGCTAACAGCTACGAATGGTTTTTCGTTTGGTGGTTATGGTGATGCTGTCAACACCGCCTGTAGCCCTGTGGTTCTGTATGCCGCAAATGACTGTTCTTTATGCCATATTGCGGACAGGGGTGCGGCCACTCCCGCTACGAAAGCCTATAATGCTGGTAAATTTGCTGATTTCTTTTGTCTTCCCGCCGCCCAGGCATGCACTGACAATGACAATGATACATTTGCCGTTGAGGGGGGTGATTGTGGTCCGATTGACTGTGATGACACTGATGCAGCAATGAATCCAGGTGCCACGGAAAATTGCCGTGATGCTCTTGATAATAACTGTAACGGCCTGATTGACGATATGGATCCGGCAGCAGCAGGTTGTCTGGTGTGCACCGACAGTGATGGTGACAATTTTGCTCATCAAGGTGGCGAGTGTGGACCTATCGACTGCGACGACGCCAATGCAGTTATCCACCCGGAGGCGGCGGATATCCCCAATAACACCATAGACGAGAATTGTGATGGAGCAGATTCAGTTGATTCTTCCAGCATAGACACTGACGGGGACGGGTATAATCAGACTGATGACTGCGATGATTCACGTATGGCAATCAACCCCGGCGCTGTTGATGTACCAAATAACGGCATAGATGAAAACTGTGACGGTGCCGACAGTGAAGATACAACTGATGTGGACAACGATGGTGATGGTTTTACCCCCTTGACAGGTGATTGCGACGACACTGATGCAGAAGTTCATCCCAGGGCTCTTGAAGTTTGTGCAGACGGTATAGACAATAACTGTAATGGCCTTGTTGATATTCAGGATCCCATTGCCATTGATTGTTCGGTTACCTGCATGGATAAAGATGGCGATACCTATGCAATTGAAGGTGGCGAATGCGGGCCTGTAGATTGCAACGATAATAAAGCAGCCGTTAATCCCGGCTCCGAAGAAGTGTGCGGCGATGCTGTAGACAACGACTGTGACACCTCTATTGATGAAGGATGCGAAGCAACCTGCCCGGATCTGGATAAAGATGGGTATCAGGATGCCGCCTGCGGTGGTATGGATTGCAATGATACTGATGCAACCGTCAACCCCGGGAGCAGCGAAGTATGCGGCAATGGATTCGATGAGAATTGCAACGGGATAAGTGATGATACCTGTCTCACCTGCCCGGATGGTACACTGCTGGTCGTCAAGGAGATGGAATACAACCAAGGTGACGAAAGGCTGCAGATTAAAGGACGGGCTACCGCCGGTACTTTAATAACCGTCATGAATGCAGATACTAAGGAAATCCTGGTTGAAAATATCAGGGCCGACAAAGGAAAATGGCAAGCTGAAATCAAAGGCGTTGTTGGGATACTCGAAAATATAACCGTTTTCACCGACAACGGGTGTGCCGTTGACGAGCAGATCAGTATGAATGAACATCGTGAAGGTCGTAAAGGTCATTAAGATGACGTTGCGAACAGGAGATGGAGTTTTGTGTGCGGAAAGGGACACGATATGATCGGAACGGATGGTAAACCAGGTCGGTTCATGGCGACGTGAACGGGCTTGGGTCGCAATTGTCGTTACTTCGGTTGCATTCGAGTTCCATCCAGTCGTAGAAGACCCCAGGCTGCCCCTCGATTGCGTAGATGATCCGCTCGATTCTTGGGAACTGTCCCTGGGTTCGCTGAATCGGCTGACGGTTTGCTCCCTGTGGAGTGACAGGGGCTCAGCACAACCGCCAGAGCAGAAATATCGTCCAATGTTTCTCAGAGAGTTTTGGGGCTTAGTGAAGTAAATGAAAATGTGGCCCAAAGTGCGACTGTTTCGAGTGAAATTGCCAAAAGTATTGGCGGCATCCGTCAATCTTCCGCCGAGAAATCAGCAGGCAGTGGTCTGAACTATACTTTTATACTGGCACTCTTTTTCGGTGCTGGAGACCTCTTCTTGAGCTCCTCATTGTGCATAATCAAGTGCCTTTACCACACCATGTTTTGTCGATACCTTGAGTCATGTCAGCGAAAAAAAACGGTGGTATTACTTGCATTACTGGCGCAGATTTAAACTCAGCAACGACACCGGGCAGTGCTGGAAAATTTTTTCCGAGGTGGTGCCGAACACATAATCATGAAAATTTGTTCTCCCTTTTGAGCTTATGACAACCAGATCAGCGTCTTCATCAGCGACAACCTTGAGAATCTCCTCAAAAGGCACCCCACATCTTATAATTGTTCTACTAGAAACCGTCTTTGGTACCGATTGCCGAATCATGTCGTCAATATTAACGGTTCGTCTTCTGGTCTCATCATTGATGAATTTTTTCAGGGTAATTGTGCCGGGGTCCTCATGTTTACATACTTCTTTTATATAATCAATCTGCCGTTTGTTAATAACGCTTACTGCAATAAGCTCTGCCTGATTCCGTTCTGCTAGCCCTGCAGCATATTGCATAATCCTGGTGGAATAGACAGAAAAATCGATACCGGTAATAATTTTATGAATATTTTTCATCGGCTTTTCTCCCTATGAGCGTTTCCTGCTGAAAGATTCCTGACTTCTGACACTGAGTACCGGGACTGGTGAATGTCTGAACACTTTTTCCGCATTGGAACCATGAAGTGTACTAATAAAATTGCTTCGTCCTTTGCTGGCCAGGACGACCAGATCGACTTTCTCTATATCTATGGCCTTCAATATGGTTTCATCTGGAATACCAACGTGAATGAGGATCTTCATGCGCGGTTTATCTTCGGGGAAATATTGATCAATCATCTCTTCAATTATTTGCCGTCGTTCATCGCTCACCCGCTTAATATAATTTTCAACACTAAAACTGCCGGGAATGTAGGGACTTACCGTCCTGATCGCATCGATATCTCGGTTGCTAATGACGTTAAAGAGTAAGATTTCGGCTGGTAACCCTTCGACAATCGCCAATGCCTTCTCAATGGTCATCTTTGAATAGTCGGACAAATCCACACAAACCATTATTTTGCTTATATCAGCCATATTATCCACCTTCTGTCATCTGTAATTACCAAGCCGGTAATTTTTCCTTTATCCTGACGACTATTTTGTGCCTTGCCTGCGTAGTTTTTCCGCCAGAGCAATGCTTTTATCTCCATAGCAAAATGAGCAATTCGCGTGCCACGAGGTTGTGTGAATGCCAAAATATAGCTGCTATCTCTATAAAGAGCTCAGAAATCTCTCTTTAAAAGTGTTTTTCGGGTACAACGACACAGGTCGGATGTTTTTTAAAGGCCGTCATGACTGACAAATGCTTTGCCAATCTGTAAAGAGAACTGACACTTCGCTTTCTTGCAGAACCGTAAAAGTGCAAACTGTAAGGGCGTTGACCTTCCAGGCTTGTTTTAAGCGATTCTCCCGGCGCGGGAAAAAATTTTAAAAAATCCGTTAAAGATACAAAAAGATACATAACAATACATATTGTTTATATGTTACAAAACAATACAATGTTACCTTTTGGCTGTATCAGGCTGTAACAAATTGTAATCACCTAACATTGTGGATAGATGACTTTGGCATGAAATATGCTATAGAAAATAAAGATGGTGTCGTTAGGTATTCATGCAGTTCATAAAATAAAACATGTTGTTCTGAGGGAGGAACTAAATGTCATCAATAGCGTTGTTTCCATGTCTGTCGACGCTCGATTCGGGGATAATAGGCGAATTGTCGAGTACTCTTGCCTTAAAAGTCTACACTGATGAGAACCTTTTTGGTCACACTGTCGCAAAGTTTGGCGGTGATCTAGAACGTCTGAAGAAGATGATGTACAACAGGACATCGGTCTTCAATCAATTTACTCTTGAAAAAGAGAAAGCTATCAATATGTTCCGCATGGTTCTCGCTGAAAAACTTGCAGCTCCCGAACAGTATTTGTTCCATGGTTTTCTCACTACACTCATCCCGGCAGAAGTAACAGAAGTTCTGAGAGTTCTGGTGGTTGATAAAAAAGAGGGAAGGATGGAACGCGCGATTAAAATTGGGCTCAGTAAAGGTGAAGCGAAAAAGAAGATTCGCAATCACGACATCAGTGCTTTTAATTGGACCGATTTTCTCTGTGCAAAAGAAGCCTACGACAGTTCTTTGTATGATCTGGTTGTACCGGTGGAAGCCAAGGATCATCGAGAAATAACCAAAGAAATACTCGGTTGTTTTCATCGAACCTCGGTGTTACGGACCCCTGAGTCCCAGAGTGCGGTCAAAGATATGAAAATGGCCGCCGAAATCGAGAACATGCTTCTGGGCCACGGACATAAGATGGGCATCAAAGTCAAAGGCGGTAATGTTACGCTTATTATACAAAACAGCGTTCTCAATTTTACTGGCTTGACGAAGGATCTTACCGGGCTTGTCAAACAGATTCCTGGCGTGCAGGATGTATCCATCGAAAAGCATAAAACTTATGTTGAAACGGTATATCGACAGCAAAAATTTGAACTGCCTTCCAAGGTTCTTTTTGTCGATGATGAGCGTGAGTTTGTCCAGACGGTTTCCCAGCGCCTGATTAGTCGAGATGTCGGCACATATGGTGTTTACGATGGGCAGCAGGCATTAGAGTTGATTGCAGAGGATCGCCCTGAAGTCATGGTTCTCGACCTGAAAATGCCGGGCTTGCATGGTATTGAGGTGCTCCGTCAGGCCAAAGAAATTGCTCCGGAAATTGAGGTGATTATTCTCACCGGTCATGGCACGACCAAGGATATGGAAGAATGTATGAACCTTGGCGCGTTTGCCTACATGAATAAACCGGTAAATATAGAAGAGCTTTCCGTAACAATCAAAGCGGCCAATGACAAAGTTCATGCCGCGCAAAAAAAAGCTTCTGTTGCCTAAACTGAAGAGTACCTTACTGCTTGTTCACTGAAGACTATTGATTATAAAACAATTTTCAACCCATGAGAGGAACCTCGACTATGGAAAAAAAACTGGAAGCAAAGGTGTTGCTGGTTGATGACGAAGAGGAGTTTATCAAGACTCTCGCTCAACGTTTAGAGATGCGCGGTCTGAAAGTAACCGGGGCAACCCGCGGAGAAGATGCAGTTAATCTGGCGGATAAACAGAATTATGACGCCATTGTAATCGATCTTGCCATGCCCGGCATGGACGGCCTGGAGACCTTGAAAAGGATCAAGAAAAACCACCCGGATGCGGAAATTATCATGCTGAGCGGGCAGGGGACTGTCAAATCCGGAATTGAAGCAATGAAACTCGGTGCGGAAGATTTTCTGGAAAAACCTGTAGACATGCAAGAGCTTCTCGTTAAAATCGGTGAAATGAAAAACAAACGAATTCTGATTTTAGAGAAGCGATCAATGGAAGAAATCGACAACATTCTTAAGACGAGATCCTGGTAAGCACCTCTCTTGTAGATTTTGTAGAGAGAAGCTGTTCTGTCGGGCAAAAGAGTTGCCTGAGATTCACAAGCGAATACGAGGCACCGCATTAAGTCTTCGAGGAAAGAGGTTTGTTATTTTTTTTCTCGCCATAAGGCGAGAGTACAATAGAGGTGGTAAACATTATGTCGATTTCAAAGGATATCGCGAAGCATTCCGATCTGCCCGGAGTTGAGAAGTTCGGTCAGGGAACACCAGTGCGAATTGACTGGAAGCGTGTATTTTTTATTTTGCTGGGTATCGGACTTTTTTTTGGAATTTATTATTCTCCTCCCTGGCCCGCTGCCATTGATCCGCTTGGCGTCAGTTTTGAGCTGAGTCGAGAGGCAAAAGGTGCTTTGGCCGTTTTTGGTCTTGCCGCGGTCTGGTGGGTATTTGAAGTCGTCCCAATCGGGGTCACCAGTCTCTTGATAGGCACTCTTCAGGCTCTTTACCTCATTCGGGAGCCGAAAGTTGCCTTCAAAGATTTTATGGACCCCTCGGTATTGTTTATTTTCGGATCGCTGGTTATCGGCATGGTTTTTACCAAGACCGGGTTGACCAAACGCCTTGCCTATAAGATGCTCTCCATCATCGGTGAACGAACGAGCATGATCTATCTGGGCTGCTTTGTGATGACCGCTTTGCTCACCCATCTTATGGCCCATACCGCCGTGGCCGCGACTATGTTTCCCCTGCTCATGGCCATCCATGCCCTCTATACTGACGAGGAAGGACCGACTCGCTTTGGCAAAGGTTTGTTTATCGGTATGGCTTATGTTGCTGGTGCCGGGAGTGTTGTCACCCTGCTGGGTGCTGCCCGTGGGGCGGTAGCTCTTGGTTTTTACAAGGATATCATGAATGTCGATATCTCCTTTTTTCAACTGACCTTGTATATGTTCCCGGTCGGCTGGCTTATGGTTTTTCTGTTGTGGGGGTTTTTCATGCTCGTCTGTAAACCCGAAAAAGATCGGATCGTCGGCCTTAAAGAGCGAGCAAAGAACATGTACCGAGATCTGGGAAAATGGTCGAAAGATGAAATCCTGGTTATAGTGATCGTTTTTTCTGTTATCCTGATCATTGCCCTGAAAAATTTTGTCCCGGCGCTGGCCACGCTCGACAAGACCGGTATTCTGCTCTTGTCGACTATCGCTTTCTTTGTCTTGAATATCCTTAGCCTTAAAGACCTGGAAGATATCCCCTGGAATATAGTGCTGCTGTTCTCCGGCGCCATGTCTATCGGTTTCTGCCTCTGGGATACCGGTGCTGCTAAATGGCTGGCGATCAACTGGCTGCAGCTGTTTCAAGATTCGTCCGGCGTCGTCTTTATCCTTGGCATAGCATTTTTCGTAATGATCATGACCAACTTCATCATGAACGTTGCGGCAATTGCCATTTCGCTGCCGGTTGCCCTGGTCGTCGCGCCGTATCTTGGAGTCGCTGGAGAGGTTATCCTGTTTGCTTCCCTGCTCACCGCCGGCATGCCTTTTCTTCTCCTGGTTGGAGCGGCGCCAAATGCTATTGCCTACAGCTCCAAACAGTTCACCACCGGTCAATTTTTCCTCTACGGAGTACCCGCCAGTATCTTGCTTATGGGGGTTGTCTGGTTGGCGGTCACGGTTATCTGGCCGTTGATGGGCATGGCGGTGAAGATACCTGTCGCCGGTTGATTGGTTTGCTGTCAGACCGGCTGTAAAGCAATAGAGTTGCAGGGGGATAGGGCTGAAGCTTTCATGACGAATGAAAAGAAACGGTGAGAAATGAAATGAATTTCCCCTTTGATGTCAATATCCCTCTGTTGCTGGAAGGCATCCCGCATCCGGCAATGATTCTGGACGAAAACTTCCGGATCATTGCCTTAAACCGGCTAATGGAGGCAATGACCGGTTATGCAGCCGACAGTGTCGCCGGTACCTATGGTGAATTGATTGTTCGCTCCAATACCGGCAACAGTAGGGGGCAACTGTACAACAGTGTGATGCAGTCCGGGGTGGCAGTCTCGGTAAAAGGGGATATCATCAATTCCTATCGTCGGAAGATTCCGATGCAATACTCCATAGCTGTCCTGGATGACACCGCCGACAAACATTGCGGTCTGCTGGTCATTGTCGAGGATCTCTCCGGCCTGGAAAAGGACCATGCCTCTGGGGAAATCAATTATTCGTCAATGGAGATGATTGGTCACAGCGCAAAGATGCAGAAAGTCTTCGATATGATCCTGTTGCTGGCCCAGACCGATACTTCCGTTATGATAACAGGAGAAACCGGCACCGGCAAAGACAAGGTGGCCGAAATCATTCATCAGAAGTCCTCCCGGGCAAGATTTCCGTTTATTAAGATCAATTGCGGCGCTTTGCCTCCCGGCCTGCTTGAGTCTGAACTTTTTGGCCATGTCAAAGGGGCCTTCACCGGGGCCACCCGGAACAAGCCGGGGATGTTCAGCCTTGCCGATAAAGGGACTCTCTTTTTGACTGAGATAGGTGATATGCCGCTGCCTTTGCAGGTGAAATTGCTTTCGGTCCTTGACGATCGAGAGTTTGTTCCCGTAGGTGGCGAACATAAAATCAGTGTCGATGTCCGCATTATAGCAGCGACCCATCGGCCGTTGCGCGACCAGGTGCGCAAACATAAATTTCGGGAAGATCTTTTTTACCGTCTCAATGTACTGCAGATCCATCTGCCGCCTCTTAAAGAGAGGGAGGGAGACGTTCGGTACCTGCTTGACTATTTTCTGCAAAAATTCACCAAGGCTTTGAGAAAACCTATTGTTGGTTTTGCCCCGAAGGCCATGCAGACGCTGCTCGATTTCCACTATCCCGGCAATGTTCGCGAGTTAAGCAATATTGTCGAGTATGCAGTCAATGTCTGCACTAGAAAAAAGATCAATACTGATCATCTCCCCCCCTATATTTTCGATCAGCAGGCAGACAGGATGCCGCTTGGAACCAGCACGCCGGGAAAAGCTGCCATCGTGTCAAAAAATAGTGACGATATGGAGAGACACACAGCACCTTCCGGCACCCTTGAGAGCTGGTCAGAAATTGAACGTCAGCTCATTGTGGACATCCTCAAAGACCACCGGGGCAACAGAACCAGAGCTGCTGAAGAACTCGGTTGGGGTCGTATGAAGCTTTGGCGTAAGATGAAAAAGTATGGGCTGCAGACATAGAAGGAGCAAAAGATGCAAAAAATGATGGTCATCATCCAGGGAGATTTCATTGCCCCTCGTTTTGATCTGGCCACGGAAATCCTTATCGTTCGATTTGACAAAGGCGCTGTTGTCGGCGAACCGAAAATGATCATCATGGAAAGATCTTCTGATGAAGTCTTGTGTCAAATGGCTGTCGAAGAAAATATAACCAATATCATTTGCGGAGGAATTGAGGAAGTGCATTACAACTTTCTGGTTTGGAAAAAAGTGGCTGTATTGGATGCTGTTATAGGAAGCTGGCGAATCGCTGTTGAAAAAGCCGTTGCCGGGAACCTGTTGCAGGGAGATATTTTACTATCTAACAAGGAAGAATCATTGACATTATGAATGCATTACCTGCTTTTCTAAATAAAATCGTACCCAATACCTTTAAGAATTCAATCAACTTTGGCCTGCATCAAAGGAACTATAGTCAATTTCGCCTATTGCTGTTTCTGGTCATGATCGCCATCGCCATGGGGCCGGTCATAATGACCGCCGGTCTTGGCTATTATAACTACAAAGATCTTCTCCAGAAGGAAGAACGAGGCCAGTTGGAGTCACGATTAACTGGATCGAGTCAAGCGATAGAAGCACTGGTCGACAGCCTCAAGTCGGTTGTTGTATTTGTGGGCCGTAAAAATCGTTATCTTGAATTGACGACCAATAACAACCTGGAGGACTTGTTTGCCAGGATAAAACGGCAGTATGAGTATTTTGCCGACCTGGGAATAATAAATCAATCAGGTATCCAGCAAACCTACGTCGGGCCATATGAGCTGGAAGGGACTGACTATTCAAAAGAGGAGTGGTTTAAGGAGGTTATTGAAAAAGGGGTGTATCTTAGTCATGTCTACACCGGCTATCGTCATGTGCCGCATTTTGCCATTGCTGTTGCTAATCACGATCCAACAACAAGAAAAACCTGGGTACTGCGGGCAACCATTGATGCGATCACCCTGCAAAATTTTGTCAATACCATTAAGACCAATGCTTCGGATGATCTTTTTCTGGTCGACGATGCTGGAAATCTGCAAACCTCATCTGAATTGTATGGTGTAAATCTCACCCGGCTTGTAACCGACATAAAGCCCGGTTTGCAGCAGGGGGTGACCAGCGAAGGAGAAAATATTTTTTATGCCATGGCCAAAATAAAAAATACGCCATGGTCACTGATACTGGTTGAAAAAAGATATATCCATCATCAGGACTGGATGACCTTTCGTTCCAGACTCCTCATTATAGTGATCTCCTGTCTGATTATTAATCTGCTGGTCGTCTACGGTCTCGTGACCATGCTTACTAATCTTATTCGCAAAGCCGATGAAATGCAGATGACCATGCTCCAGGAGGCCGAACATACCGACAAGCTTGCCTCGATCGGTCGATTGGCGGCAGGTGTCGGCCATGAAATCAACAACCCGCTGGCAATTATTAATCAGAAGACCGGGTTGGCTGAAGACCTGCTCCTTATCTCCCAAGATTTTGAGCATAAAAAAACTATCGAGGGCTGTCTTAAGGTAATTGACCAGAGTGTGGACAGGTGCAAGGCGATCACCCATCGCCTGCTCGGGTTTGCTAGGCGCGCCGACGTTCATGATGAGGTTCTGCAGGTCAATGATGTCATCAAGGAAGTGATGCAATTTCTGGAAAACTCGCTGGTGCACAGTCGCATACGTCTCGAACTCAAATTGCAGGAAGATCTGCCTGTGATAACCAGTGATCATCTCCAGTTGCAGCAGGTATTTTTAAATATCATCAATAATGCGATCGATGCTATAGGCAAGGATGGACTGGTAACCATCATGAGTTACCTGGTCGCCGGAGAGGTGCGAGTGGTTATTCAAGATGATGGTTCCGGGATAGACAACGACATCCTGCCGCATATTTTTGAACCGTTTTTCACCACCAAGGAGACGGGCAAAGGCACAGGGTTGGGCTTGTCTATTACCTATGGTTTAGTGAAAAAACTGGGTGGTGATATCACTGTACGATCGCATCTCGGTCAGGGCACCGCATTTACTATAACTCTCCCTCAACAAAGTGAAGAACATGACACCAATTGATAAAAAAAATCTCAAAGTACTGATTGCCGATGACGAAGTCGAATTCGCCTCAACTATAGTCGCCCGGTTGAACCTGCGAAATTTTACCGCGACTATGGCTAATTGCGGAAAAGACGCGCTGGCGGCTATCGAACAGGCGCCTCCGGATGTACTGCTTCTGGACCTGAAGATGCCCGATCTTGATGGGCTGGAAGTTCTGGCCAGCCTGAAGGAGAACTATCCTGGTCTGGCGGTTATTATTTTAACAGGCCACGGATCGTTTGAAGCCGGGCGGCAGGGTATGGAACTGGGGGCGTACGATTATATAATGAAACCGGTGGATCTTAATCTGCTGATCGGCAAAATTGAAGAAGCGTTTCAGTCGAAAACAGCGCAGCGCAACAACACCAATGATAATGCTGCTTCCTGATCGATTGGTCGGTTAGTTGTACAGCGGTTTTTAATGATTGGAAAGATAGTAACGAAATAACGTAAACCCAGGCTGGAGGCAGAAACGATAATGGAAAAAGCTACTACAGACAGGACCTGCGTGCAGGTCTTTGCCAAGATCTCAGCGTCAATCTCGCATGAGATTAAAAATACTCTGTCAATAATCAATGAGAACGCCGGGCTCCTCGATGATTTTGCGCATATGGCGGAAGAGGGTGCCGGGGTGGCTGTAGAGAGGGTATTTGCCGTCACAAAGACCATTGCCAGGCAGGTCGACAGGTCCAATATCATCATGAAAAATCTGAGCCGTTTTGCCCATAGTACGGACAGTTTTTTCGCACACGGCAATCTCGAAGAGACGCTTGCTCTGATGGTCGCTCTGACCGACCGTCAGGCGGCGATGAGAAATATTACCACAACATTGCGTTGTCCACCTGATATTGCCTTTTCTACCTATCTTATTGTACTCGAATCGCTCATTTATCTTACCTTGTTGACTCTTTTTAAAGCCAGTGCTGAGGGAAGTACTCTCTCCATCGAAGTACAGGATGAGACACCTCTTATCACCATTTGTTTTACTATGCAAAACGGCTCCGCCCATCCTTTTACCGGCTTTCCTGACGATGATCAAAAACTTCTTGTAGACCAGATAGCCGCTACCTGCCGCATTGAAGGGAACCAGGTTTTTTTGAGCTTTCCTTCCTCTATCAGCTAACATTTGACATACCTGCAGAAAAAAAGTACTTCTCAGAAAAGCTATAGCTTCTGAGGAGTACTCAATGTTTGTCGAGGTTGAAATCAACGATAAACCTTATGTGTTACAAGGGGAGAGGCATGTTGACCGCTTTAAGTTTGAGGTCAAAAATCGGATTTATTTTTAGTGCGATGGCCATCATCGTGGTGATTGGCGGGGGGAGTATGCTCTGGTATACTCATCAAATCGATACCATGCTGGTGTCAATGGTCAATAAGGATTTCGTCCTGTACAAAACTGCCCAGGATATGGAGCTGGCGCTGGCCAACCAGAAGGGTCTCCTTACCTATTATCTGGTCGATGGAGATGCAAAATGGCTGAAATCGCTTGGCGAGTATAGGCAGATTTTCTATCAAATCATTGAAGAAGCCGGGCGCCTGGATCTGATGCCCAAGCAACGCGAGGATTTGCAGGTCATTGCCGACAAGTACCTTATTTATGCTCAGGAAAAAGATATTGCCATCGAAAATTACAAAAGCGACCATTTTCATGGGAACATCTCCAGCCTGCATGAGAAACAGAGAGACGCTTTTTTCGGTGTTTTAGGGCTTTGCCGGGATTTTAGCGAGGAGCAATGGCGGGTTATTATTAAAACCGAAGAGAAGAGTAACCTCCTTTCACAAAACTTGAGAGCGGTTGCCTTTATCGCCATTGCCATGTTTACCCTGTTGGGCAGCGTCTTTCTTTTTATCCTCTATCGCCACATTCTCGGCCCTATTCGGGGACTGGCTCTTGAAACGGGCGGTTCCGCTCAGGAAAGTTCTAAAGATGAAGTGAATTCTCTGACCCATTCGCTCAAAGGCATGATGCGGGATTTCGGTGAAACCAGCAACGAACTGGCGAGAAGCCGCAAAAATTTGCTTCAGGCAGAACGTATGGTGATGGTTGGAGAATTGGCGGCAGGAGTCGCGCATACTATCAGAAACCCCTTTACTTCTATAAAAATGAGGATGTTTTCCCTGGGACGTTCCCTTAAACTTACGGAGACGCAGGAAGAAGATCTGCAGGTTATCTCAGATGAAATTGCCAGGATAGACCGAATAGTTGAGAATTTTCTCGAGTTTGCCAGACCGCCGAAACTGCGTTTGAAAGAAAGTCGTCTGGGTGATGTGATCAACTCGGTGTTGACCCTTCTGGAATATCGGCTGAAGGCCTATAACGTCGAGCTACACTATGACTTTCAACCCGATCTGCCAAAAGTCAAAGTGGATGTCGACAGGATCAAAGAAGCGCTGGTAAATCTAGTAATCAATGCCTGTGAGGCGATGGAGACCGGTGGCCGAATTTTGATCACCGAACGACAAGAAAACCATCCGAAGCTTGGGGATGTCATGGCCCTCACTGTCAGTGACAGCGGCCCTGGAATTCCAGAGGCGATCATCGATAAAATCACGACACCTTTTTTTACCACCAAAGAAGACGGCTCAGGTCTTGGTCTTAGTATTGTGGTCAGAATCGTGCGGGAGCACAACGGTAAATTCATTGTCAGCTCTACTGCGGGCGAGGGGACGCAATGTGTCATTTTGTTGCCGACAGGAGGAGACGATCATGAATCGGATTCTGATAATTGACGATGACAAGCAGCTGGGTTTGAGTTTTGCCAAAATCCTGTCCCAGGAAGGGTATAAGACAGAGAACGCGTTTACCGGTCGGGAAGGGATTGCGTCGGTTAAAAAGAATCCGCCGGACCTGGTTATCCTCGATATTCGTCTGCCGGATATGGGTGGTCTGCAGGTATTTGAGGTAATCCATGAGCTGTTGCCTAAACTCCCGGTCATTATCATTACCGCCTACAGCAGCACGGAAACCGCTATCGGGGCTATCCAGAAAGGAGCCTACGACTATATCTATAAACCTTTTGATGTCCCGGAAATGTTGCTGGTTGTCGAGAAAGCCGTAGCTGCCGGGCACTGCATGTCTTCCCCCGTTGAGGTCAATCCCGATGGTGAAATTTTCTCGGGCCGGGAAGCCCTGGTCGGAACTGGCAGCAGCATGCTGGAGGTGTATAAAGCTATCGGCAGAGTCTCGGCAACGGATGCCACTGTTTTGGTCAGGGGTGAGTCGGGCACCGGCAAAGAGCTTGCCTCCCGGGCCATTTATAATCATTCCAATCGGGCGGATAAGCCGTACGTAGTGGTCAATTGTGTCGCTATCCCGGAAACGTTACTAGAGAGTGAGCTGTTCGGTTATGAAAAAGGGACCTTCACTGGTGCGGTGCACAAACGGGTCGGTAAAATCGAGCAGGCGAGGGGAGGAACGGTCTTTCTCGATGAGATTGGAGATATGCCGCTTAGTATCCAGTCCAAGTTCCTCCGTCTGCTGCAGGAGAACAGTATCGAAAGACTGGGCGGAAAAGAGCCGATCGATGTTGATGTCCGGGTCATTGCTGCAACCAACAGGGATTTGGAAGCAGCTGTAGCCGATGGGACTTTCCGCGAGGATTTATACTATCGTCTCCGCGTGGTTACCCTGACCATGCCGCCTCTCAGGGAACGAAAAGAGGATATCGATGCCCTGGTTGATTATCTCCTGACCAGGATATCAGTTGAAATGACCATCGACAATCCCGGTATTACTGCCGAGGCACTGCGCAAAATTACACTCTATGACTGGCCCGGTAATATTCGAGAACTGTTGAACAGCCTGAAAAAAGCCTTGATCTTTAATAGGGGTGCGCCGCTTTTGCCAGAAGATATTACGATTAATCAGGAACATATAGTGCAGGCTGGTACAGTCAAGCAGCCGATTGCCGGCGATATCAAGCCATGGGTCCGCGCTCTTTTAGTGGCAGATCAACAGGAAAGACTCTTTGATTCCTGTCTCGATCAGGTCGCTGCTCTTCTGATTCAGGAAGCCCTTGTTCTGACCCAGGGGAACCGCTCTCGTGCCGCCAAATTACTTGGCATATCCCGGCCAACCCTGCATGCTAAGATAGAAAAATTTAAGCTGCGATAGCAGTGGCGTAACCTTTCTGCGGGAAGACAGTTCTCTTCTGCCTTACAAAAAGATTGAACTTTTTAGACAGTAAAACCAAAACATCAGGATGTTCTTTTTTCCTGAAAAAGAGCAAAGCAGGAGTGGATTATTGCTTTGATAGAACCGATGCTCTGACCATTTTTTTCAACGATATGAACATTATGAGCTGGATGAATGATGGGAATCGAATCTGCGTAGGTATGAATAATTATCTGCAGCGAGGGACGTTGGTGAACTATTTTCTCAATGAATACTTCGTCGAAATCATAAAATAATTCCGGATCGAGAATTATTAGGTTAAGCGGGAGTTCGCTGCATATACGTTCGTACCCCATAGTACCGGTTTTGACGCTGGCAACTGAATATCCCTCCTTTTCCAGTTCCCTTTGGAGAAAATGGCGAACATTATGATTGATATCGGTCACCACAATATGGAAGGTATCAAGGGATTGCATGAATAATAAGTTATGTCCTCTTGAAATTTCGTTGTCTAATTTTTGATAGCGAGTGTTCTGCGTGTTCCGTATTGATTGCATGCGTTATATTTTCAGAGGTATCGCTTTTAGTACCTTGCAGATTGTTTTCTTGTTTTTCTATCTTCCCTCATCGCAATTAACATGCCATCGCTTGTTCCCTCCGGCATAGTTTCCAGTCAAGAAGCGTGGAACGCCGAAATTACCAGCTTTCCAGAGTTATATTTCAACTAAATCTGATGGCATCAAAGAGTGTTTGGGCGAGCAATAGTGTCAGTTCCTTTTACAAGGTGTTAAGGATCTGGACGCTATGTCCAGTTGGAACCGGATAAAACCAGGTCTGGTTTACGCCATTTTTTTTTTGTTTTCTGTAAGTGACTGTAGACACGCATTAAAAAATATTTCAACAGGTGCTTGTAATGGTGGCACGCCGGTTGCTTATCCCCCTTTAGAACTGAGACTGCATTTTCACATCAGCGTACAATAGGGAACACAGCAATGATCAGAGGATGGTATCACAGCAGTAAAAATGGACAGTATCTCCTGGCGATAGATGATATAGCCGGAGCTTGCTGCGTTTCTATTCAGGAGGTGAACAGATGGTTTGCCGATAAGATCCAGAAACCGAAACCGGCAGGCCCGGAACTTGTCGATGCTGCCGAGGTTGTCTGTTTTCTCGTCAAAAACAGCATGCCGGTTGCTACGTCGCTCCTGCCCCCCAAAACCAAGAAAATCCTTTTTATTGCCAATGATGAGAATGAATTCCAGGATAAGTGCGAAAAATTCGATCAGATATGTCATTTCTTAGCCACCAATTACAATCTCCTCGTTGAAACAGCATCTGCAGGAAAGTCGGCTGACCTGAGTCTGCTCACTTTTTCACCAAATCTGGTTGTCATCTTTATTAAGTCCTGTAACCAAGAGACTATCAATACCTTTAATCTGTTGACGAATTTTCCTGAGCAGAAAATGATCTTGTTTATAGACGACTCGATTAAGAGTGATGTTGAGCGAGATCTGGGGAAACGTTCAACATCTCATCTTATCGTTTCCGATGCGCAGCCGGTTGAGGAGTTGTTCCCCCAGCTGCGCCAGGTTTTCGAGAACTGACAGAGGCAACCATGGAAAGGAAAAACAACTATTACGACACTATCACCAAAAGGCTGCTTGTCGCTTTTTTCTGTCTGAGCATTGTGCCGATCGTCTGTTTTGCCTGGATAATGAAGGATGCTGTTGAAGATACCAATGTCATTAAACTCAATGAACTCGCCATCAGCACAGTTGAACACCGGACAGAGTTTATTTCCCAGTTCTTAAATGACAATATCAACATGCTCAAGAGATTGGTTTCGCTCTATTCAAAAGAATTTTTTTTCAATCCGCAAAATGTCGAAAAGCTGTTTCTTGCCATGAATGATCAGGGCGACATCGTTGATCTTCAGGTCATTGACGTAAACGGGACGCAGCATGCCTATGTCGGTCCATATCGGGCGAAAATCGAAGGTAAAACATATGACGATGCCCAGTGGTTCCGCGAGACTTTGATCAGTGGTGTACATATCAGTGATGTCTTCATGGGATTTCGAAATACGCCTCATTTTGTCGTGGCCGTTACTGATCCCCTCAAGAACTACGTGCTCAGGGTAACCATTAATTCGTCCATCTTTAATTCCTTACTCCATTCCGCCCAGCTTGGCCCTCATGGCGATGCTTTTATTGTCAATCGTGCAGGAGACTTTCAAACTCCGAGTCTGCTCGGCAAAAAAGTTCTCTCAGTAACAGAAAAAAAACTGCTTAGCTTCGATAACAAACCTTCATCGCTCATCACTGACACAGATATCTATGTCACTCGAATCATTGGCAAGGGACACTGGGTCTTGATCTTACAAGCCAATATTGCCGATTCGCTTGGCTACTATCTCCGCCTGCGAGACAGAATCATACTCGTTGTCATCGTGATTGCGCTCTTTTCCATGGCTGCGGCGACCTTTCTTAGCATTGTTCTGTCGAGAAATTTCGAGAAATCCGACAAGGAATACGCGGCGCTGAGCCTGCAGTTTGTCCAGGTGGAAAAAATGGCTACTGTCGGTCGTCTGGCGGCCGGAATAGCGCACGAGATAAATAACCCCCTGCAGATGATCACCAACCAGGCGGGTTGGATTGGCGAACTGCTGCCGGATGAGGACCCGGCGCTTGTTAAAAATTTGCCGGAATACCAAAAGGCTGTCGAACAGATTAAGCATCATGTCCGTCGAGCAGGAACTATCACCCACCGTCTTCTTGGTTTTTCCAGGAAAATGTCCAACCAGCAGGAAAAAGTGCAGATCAATGAGCTTGTCGAAGAGACTGTTTCCTTTGTCGAGCGCGAAGCCGGCTATAACAATATCACCATTGAAAAAAATCTGGCCCCGGATCTGCCGGTAACCATGATTGATGGTCCGCAACTGCAGCAGGTTTTTCTCAACCTGATCAATAATGCCGTTGATGCCGTCGGTCAGGACGGCAAGATTGAGATCAGTTCCAAGCTGAGCAAGGACGGCAAACTGGAGATGGTGTTTATTGACAGTGGTCCGGGGATTCCTGCCGAGAACCTCAAGCAGATCTTCGATCCATTTTTTACGACCAAGGATCCAGGCAAGGGAACCGGCCTCGGACTTTATATTAGCTACGATATTATTAAAAAAATTGGAGGATCGATAACCGTTGAAAACAAAAATAGCGGGGGTGCCATGTTTACCATTGTTTTGCCGGTCATTAGTTTCGGATCGTCGAAATAACGGAAACAATCAGCCTCTACTCACATTTGTGACCATTAAGGAGAAAAAATCATGAAAGAATTTAACGTGCTGGTAGTCGACGATGAGGATGAGTTCCGGGAAATGACGTCGAAAATTCTGACCAAAAGAGGGCTGCATGTGAAGAGCGCTGAGAGCGGCGAGAAAGCTCTGGAAATTCTTGAACACAGCCGCACTGATGTCGTGCTGCTTGATGTGAAGATGCCGGGCATGGATGGCATTGAAACCCTCAAGCACATACGCAGCCTGAAACCGCTGGTCGAAGTGGTGCTTTTGACTGGGCACGCTTCAGTGGAATCAGGCATCGAAGGCATGAAACTGGGTGCTTTTGATTATCTGATGAAACCCATCGAAACGGATCCGCTTCTTGAAAAACTTGAGGAGGCCTATGAGAAAAAACGCTTACACCAGGAAAAGATCGATCAGGCACTTTTGAAAAAACATATGTCAATGCCTGTTTGATTCTTACAGGACAGGCGTGACTCAATATTAACAAGTTACAAAGATTAATCTTAATAGAAAGGAAAATCCCATGGGCTACAGTAGAGATTTTTACCAGATGATGGTCAAGGGGTCCGAGGCATACGCGCGCTGGGACCTGGAAACGTCAACCAATATTATACGCAGTAAAAAACGAATGGGTATACTCTTTCTCCTGATCCTGCCAATCCTTATAGGTGGAATAGCTATTGCATCTGGAGACGGAACACTGCCGGATATGCTTGGTGGGAAGACGGCGTATATGCCTTCGCATTACACCAATCTTATTTTCTTTGCCTCAATTTTTGTCGGGGTCTGTGCCGGCCTCATCACCGGTTGTATCGGCGCTGGCGGTGGCTTTATCATCGCGCCGGCCCTTATGAGCGCGGGCGTCAAAGGCATTCTGGCGGTGGGAACCGATCTGTTTCATATTTTCGCCAAGGCGATCATGGGCAGCGTTCTCCATAGAAAGCTCGGCAACATTTCCGTATCTCTTGCAGGAACCTTCCTGGTCGGTTCTATCGCTGGTGCGACGATGGGCGGTATGTTGAACAGGTATCTCTATGATCTGAACCCGGTACTGAGCGATCTGTTCATTACCACTGTCTATGTTTTCATTCTTGGTTTTCTCTCCTTTTACGCACTGATGGATTATTATAATGCCAGAAAAGGCGAGGCGGGAACAGAGAAGACTTCTGGTCGTGCAGAAGCGATTCCGCCGATGGGTAAGCGTCTGCAATCCATTCATATTCCACCAATGTTGACCTTCGATGAGGGTGTTACTCCTGGTGGCCGTAAAATCTCGGCGATCTTTCTGGTAGTGAGCGGTCTGATTGTAGGTCTTGCTGCTTCGATCATGGGTGTCGGTGGCGGATTTCTCACCTTCCCCATCTTCGTTTATGGCCTGGGTGTGTCCTCCATGACCACTGTTGGTACCGACATCTTCCAGATAGTTTTTACTGCTGGCTATAGTTCACTCAGTCAGTATGCCTTCTATGGTTTTGTCTTCTATACTCTGGCAATGGGCATGCTGCTTGGCTCTCTGATCGGCGTACAGATTGGATCGCTCATTACAAGAGTGGTGCCCGGTATCATGATCCGCGGTTTTTTCGCCCTGGCGGTTACCGCCGGTTTCATTAACCGTTTTTTTGCAATGCCGGCAAAATTACAAGGCCTTGGTTATATCGATATCACCAAGAGTGTTGGTGCGATGATCAATACCGTGGGTAATGTTTTGTTTTTCCTGACTATCGGTGCATTCGCTGTCTGGGTATTCTACGTATTTTTCACCCATCTTAAAGAATTGAGATCGGAGCATTCTTCACCCAGCCATGAAGAATCGAACTTCAACGATCCCAAGCTGAAAGAATTGAAATCGGAGGGCAACTGATATGAGCATGCAGAAAAAGTTGAAAATACGAGGAATAGGGATGTTGGTAGCCTTTTTTGGGTTACTTGTAGCAATATTCAGCCCCATTTTCCCAGGCAATGTGAATGGACTCGATTACATGGATAATCTGTTTAATATGATTTCCAAGGGTTCATCGTACTTTATTCCCGAGTCAATCAAAGCCACTGAACAATATGCAGGTAAGATGATAGATGTTAAGATTAAACTGGAAACTGACCAGCAGGCCACTGATACGGCGAAGCTTTTCCAGGCAAGTGGTGCAGAGGTCACTGTTTCCGGCAAAGAATTGGCGGTAAAAGGTGATATGGCCCAGATTATGAAAACCAGCCTTGAAGATGCCGATCAAATGTTTCACAATAAAGGATCAGTGCTCGCTGACAAGTACGGCTATGCTGAAAAGCAGGTGCTGTTCAACTGGTGGACGGCATTCAAGTCAATGGGCAAGGATCTCACCAAGCAGGAGAGTTTTAAACAGGCCAAGACCATTACTACCATTCAGTCAAAAGCGCTAGAACCTGCATATAATTACTACGGTGTGGAGGCCGGCAGTTATAAGGATAGTTTTATGCTGATTCTCGCAGCACTCGGTTTTTACGTTTTCTATACACTCTGGTACGGATTTGGTATCATGTATCTCTTTGAAGGACTCGGGCTGAAGATCGGCCACTGATTGTGGTAAAAATCGGCTAGCCTTAGGGGCGTGTGGCGGGAATTATCCCGCCACACGCCTTTC
>CBDTUM010000032.1:0-36535 GCA_965363495.1 uncultured Desulfopila sp. | reverse complement strand
TTCTTTGAGAATATAAGGTCGGCGTATCATGGAAAAGATAATGCGGCAAATCTAAGAATTCATTTCCCAGAGTAAGCAAGAGTAAGGTGATAATTATTGCAGATTGAGTAATTGCCAGCAAGCGGATCGTTTTACTTTTCATACTAGAGCCCTTTTGTATCTCCCGCCACCTTTGTACCCTCGATAAGTTTTTCGCGTGTCACTTTCTGCAGATTTTCTACCAGCAGGGTATGCACCTTAAAGTACAGGTCGCGGTCCGATATCTTCAGCACATAATAGTCCTCTTTCCCTTTGGCAAAAAGATATTCCATCTCTCTGCCATCTTTTCTAACAGTAGTATAATGAAAGACAGGCTGGCTGAAAAGACCAGCAACCTTCACGGGATCAAGGACATCCTGAACAGACAGACCGCGCACATTGGTTAAAAAGGCGTCCACGTTCTTCCTGTGTATCTTTTCTCCATCTTTCAGCCCATCAAGCTGCCAGCCGCCCGCCGCTTTTTTCAATCTGATGTCACCTAGAGTAACACCGAGCAGATCTTCTTCCTTGATGGTCGCAACAGAAGTGTCCAGCCATTTGTCGACGGCAGTTTCCAATTCGAAGTTCGACAGAGCAATGGCGACAACAGCGTTACTGTCCGCCCGCCGTGCATGAACCTGGCGAAAAACCGGTGCAGTGCCAACATAAAAATCAGCCAGTGGTTTGTCGGCTCCCTGCAAAACAACATGAGCGGCAAAACTCTCGGCATCAACCTTAAACCGCTTGGCAGCATCAACTGAGTTGGCAACGATAAAACCCTGTTTCGTGTCGGCAAGCTTGCCAAGAAATGCCTTCACTTTGTTTTTGTTGACCGGAGCAGAAAAATGCGCCGGCATATTCCATCCGTGCTGGTCTTTATGAAGGAGCATTTTTTTACCATCTCCATCGGTAATAACAATGGATTGTACTGCATCCGGCGAAAATTCGAGAAATAGTGCATCAGGAGCGCCGGCCTCTAGCCCTTTATTGCCTCTGCTCAAGGCCAACAACAATCCTATCTGGACGACAAGCAGCACAACTGCCGTAATAATCATTTTTTTCATTGGTTCTCCTCCCAAAACTGCCCACCAAGCGCCTATTGCAAGAGTGCCGAATAGTGTTTTTTCGTTTTTTTGCTTAGAGATCGCCGCACCAGCCATACCAACAGAAGACCAAGCAGAGCCAGACCATAGTTCAGATATTCCCAGAAAAACTGGATATCTCTGGTCATGGGCAGCAGGGTTCGTGAGAAATGCCCCCTTCCTCGAATGGACAGCAGACCACGGTCCTCCAGCGACCAGTCAACACTGTTGGCAATCAACTGGACAGGCCCAAGATAGCTGCTGCGCAAGACACTGGAACCGATACTCAGAATGGTATCGTTTAAGAAACTGTTCGAGCTGAACAGAATAATACGCGCGGATTCCGGCGATTTGTCGATCTGGCGACTGATGATCTGCAACTTTGGCTGTTTCTCCTGCTCAGTGACCTCATTTACTTTTTGTTCATCCGGTTTATTTTTCTCGCTGAGTAGCGGTGAAGGTTTCCCGGCGAAAAACGAGGTGAATCGCCCCTCCACCACCATTCCGAGGAGCTGTTTGCCCTTTTCGCTGCCGGGGGCAAATCCCAGCTCGCCATAAGCGGCAAAATCAGGCTGGATGTCAGTCGAATCAGAGAGCCAACTGCCGGTCGAGCTTTCCAGCAGGTCGGTAATCTTCCGCTCTTTATTTTTAGCCATATCTATACCTATGGGTGAAGCCCAATTCAGGGTCACCTGGTTCAGACCAGACAGCATGCCGTTGTCCCGGTTCATACCATCCGGCCGGATATCGACAAAGTAAGGATAGTTGACCAGCTGAATTTCCTCTATTGTCGCTCCCCCGACCTGACGCTGCACCGGTACCGGAAACGCACTGTTTTGCGGGTCAAGCAACATTTTTTCACCGATGGTGATCCCGTGGAATTTCAACCAGTCCTCCAGACCCGACGCTTCTTTGCTAACCTTGAGTTGTTGCTCCATGCTGATGGCAAAGGGCGAAGTGGCGAGAACAACAGTGCCCCCCTCCATCAGGAATTGATCCATGGCAAAGAGTTGTTTTTCGTCAACGGCTTCCGGTGCCACGACCAGCAAAAGATCAGTATCGTCGGGCACACGGCCATTGGCCAGATCGGTAGTTATGACACCGTGTTCTTTGGTAAGCAGTTCCCGCAGAATTTCGAATTGCGGTCCCCTGCCGCCCATGCCATACTGCGACATGGGCTCCACTGTCTTTGGGGTATTAAAAGCCACTGTCTTGGTAAAGCCGGTGGCGAATCGTTTCAAGCCGGCAGAAAGCGAGCGTAGCAGGCCTTCCTTGGAGAGATCTTCCGGCAGTGCAACTTCCACCACCTGGTCGCCACTCTTTAAGGTCATATAAAACCAAAAAGTCCGATCATCAAAAAGAGAAGCAGCCATGGGCCTGAAGCCATATTGAGCGCTAATGATTTTAGCGGCCGCACCATTGTTCTCATCGGGATTGACAATCTCACTGGTAAAAAGACCTTTTCCTTTTTTTCCCATTTCACCAAGAATGATTTGCAGTTCGCCCTTCAACTGAACAAGCTCCTGCGGCAACTGATCATCAGAAGACAGATAGCCTGTCAAATGCACCGGTTTGCCGATATCCGAAAAAAGATCTCCGCCCCCCTGATAACTGTACAGAACCTTTTTGATGGCTCTGGTGATATCGTATTCCGGATTGCGCAGTTCTACATTGAGATCCCGTTCGCCATTGCCTTGCATCTCGATCAGATCACGAAAGCCGAGGATCTCGAACTGGTCGCCATACTGGATGAGCACATCAAAATAAGAGTTAGTGACCGAGGACTGGTATTTACTCGCCGTCTGGAAAGGCACCGGTCGGATACCATATTTCTGTGCCGCTTCCTGTTCCAGATCCGGATGTTCCTGGGGGTCAACAAACTCGACGTGGACTTTGTCACCACCGGCCACCGCATACTCGCGCAGCAGATCGCGAATACGTGGTACTAAAGGTGCCAGCAGAGGATGCGTCTGGGGGGAAAAATAGCCACGAATAAGCAGCGGCTCTTTTAACTGAGCAAGATAGTTCCGGGTGGTCGGCGAAATGGAATAGAGAGCATCGGTGGTCATATCAGCACGAAGCACAGTGATGGGTGCCAGCCAGAAATTGGCGATAAGAAAATTGACGATAAGCAGACCAGTAAGTAACCGCCAAAGATTATGACGGGTATTGGCGGGGTTGTCCGCCCAACGGATTCTTTCGAGTCCATAGACATTGAGGGTAAGAAATATTCCCATCAAGGCGAGATAGTAATAAATATCCCGAAGATCGATAACCCCGCGGGTGATCGAGGTAAAGCGAGATCCGGATCCCAGCATCTGCAGGATCTCCGCTCCTCGATTACCAAAAAAAGAGACCAGAGTCTCCGAACCAACCAAATATAAGAGAGAACAGACAAGAACTGTGACAAGCAGACTGACGATCTGATTGTCCGACTTGACACTGACATATAGGCCGATAGAGATATAGGCTGCTGCCAGAAAGATGGTTGCCAGATACCCACCGATAACCGGGCCCCAGTCCAGAGGCCCCATAAAGCTTACCGTCGCAGGAATCGGCAGAGTAAGCAACAAAGAGACGACAACGAGGCCGAGACAGGCGAAAAATTTGCCTAAAACCAAGGCAAGGGGCGATACCGGCGAGGTGAGCAGTAGCTCCAGGGTACCCGATCGTCTTTCTTCCGCCCAAGAGCGCATGGTCACCGCCGCCGAAAGGAAGATCAAGAGTATCGGCATCCATGTAAAAAGAGGACGTATTTCCGCTATGTTATTTGAGAAAAACGTTTCGACCCAGAAAAAAACAAAAAGATTTACCGCCAGAAATACTCCGATGAAAATAAAGGCGATCGGCGAACTGAAAAAAGAACCGAACTCTTTTCGAGTTATACGAAAGACATTTTGCATTATTCATCACTCCTATCAACCACTTATTTCAGCGAATACCGTTTCAAGATTCCGCGACTCAAACTGCATACCATAGAGCCGATAGCCATTTTCCTGGAGAACAGAGGCTATTTGGGCAGCCGTCTCCTGCCGGTCTTCACCGGTTGCCATCGTCACCACACAACTCGTTGTTGAATTCGAATGATCATGCCGGGAAAGTCCGGTGAGAAGAGTTGCGGCAACTCCGGGACAACGCTCAATAAGCGGTAGGGGGTCACCATCCGTTCCATCAAGCTGCAGCAGCAAACGCCCCTCGGTCTGCAGTTCATCGAGCCTGACGTCAAGTGCCTTCTTGCCATTTTTAAGGATAATGACCCTATCGCAGATGGCCTGTACTTCCTGGAGGACATGGGTTGAAACGATAACCGTCGATGACTTGGCAAGCTCAGTGATCAGCGCTCGCATATGCTGGATCTGGATAGGATCAAGACCGTTGGTCGGCTCATCGAGAATGAGGATATCCGGCTCATGAAGGATTGCCTGGGCAACTCCGGTTCGTTGCCGGTATCCTCTGGAAAGAGTGGCAATTGACAGAAAGGCTTTTTCCTGCAATCCGGTGCGGCCAATCGCCGCGACGACAAGCGGTGCCCGCTGTCCCTCCGAGAAGCCGTGCAACGAGGCCAGATAATCGAGGTAGTCGACCACTGTCATGTCCGGATAAACCGGACAGTTTTCAGGCAAATAGCCAATATCTCTCTGGACTGCCAGGCGATCACTACCGATCTCTTTGCCGTTGACCACAATTGTCCCCTCAGTCGGCTCGAGAAAGCCGGTGATCATCTTCATGATGGTTGTCTTGCCCGCACCGTTATGACCGAGGAGTCCAACAATTTCTCCCGATTGTATAGTCATCGAGACGTTATCAACCGCCTTGAATTCGCCATAATTCCGTGTAACGTTTTCAATTTTGATCATCTTTTGACTCCACATAATTCTTCCATTACAACAAGCATTGCAGAGAATGTCCTCGCTTTTTTCCAAGAGACTGGCGAATTACCTGCCAGACAGAAAGCGGTGCACAACGTATCGTTCTCCCATAAAAACCGTCACAGCGTTAGGCAAGTGCATCTATATAAAAAAACAGAGTAATATCTCCGGCAATATACTTATCGATCATTACCTCAATCTTGCTGGAACATTACAAAGCTGTAATCTTGGCAACAATCTGCAATCAGGGGAAAGAAAATCCGGGAGGACGTTGTTGGAGAACTGTCAATAAAAGGCTAAAAAAGACACCATCGACATCGATGCCTGCACGTGCTCAACTGTACTGAAAAGATTGTAATTGACCATACACCCATCGTCGAATAAGGTGGACTGCTTTTATTGTCCGGTTTTTCCTTAAATTGACGTAAACGTTCACCAGCACTGAATCTGTTTTGTCATCGGCCATTAAACGTACCATAGTACAGCTTAATGACCTCTTTCGCACATCTCCGGCACTGGTGAATGCTTACAGTTCAGAGGTTATTCAGGATTTGACGGTTTTCCGGTGAACGGTTACAAATTGACAGATCTTAAGATAACACCCTCAAAAACGTCATAATCTATCGCACCTGTCAAATGACCCAATCACTCACCTCGCAACAGTCGCCCAAAAAACGACGTCCTGCCCAGAAACGCGCGAAGACTCCTCCCTCCGGCAAGAGGAAGAAAGGCAGCAGGAAGAAAAAACCACAAAAAAACCTTCTTAAAGATTTTCTGTTCGTGAGTCTGGAGTGTCTTGGTTTGGCGCTAATCGGCATGGCCGCCATTATCATGCTGCTCGGCTATGTGGGTAACCGATTTTCCGGCACCAACTTCATCCATAGCCTCCTGCCATTTGCCGGGGGAATCCTTGGTCTTATCCTCATCGCTTCCATCCTGCTGAGCGCGTGGAAAAGAATCCGGAAGTGGCTGCAGAGCAGATCGCCGCAACTGCCCCCGGCCATTATGCTAGGCATGACACTTCTGGTCTGCGTGTTTATTCCACACGGATATTTTACCCAGGCCTTTGGCTATTATCGCACCCTGGTCGGCGGCAAAGAAGAAGCAGGCCGGGTCGTCCTCGCCCATCAGGTCTATGCCGCCTATCGTCGCCTCGATATCGCCCCCTTAGAGAAAATGATCAGCCGGGCCGAGCAGTTCAGAAAGGCAATCCATGAGGCGGCAGAGGCCTATGCCATTGATATCGACCTCCTCAAGGGCCTTGCCGCCACAGAATCTTCGTACCTGCCGCGAAAAAGTATGGATGGTGGTCATGGACTGTTTCAGATAACCAAAATACCGACTTCGGTGTCGGACGACGTCAACAAACTTTTTCCGCCAGCCGGGCGCGACATGAACGATCCCCGCTATAATGCCTTTCTTGGTGCGGCTACCCTGCATTACTATCTCTCCGAGATGCACGAAGACCTCTTTCTCGGCCTTCTGGCCTATAATATCGGTCCAGCCAATGGCGGCCTGCGCTTTATCATGGAACAGTACGGGGTGACTGACTTTACTACCATTCAGCCCTATCTGTTGCGGCTTCCCCGGGATTATCCAATACGCGTCCTTGCCTATGCCCTGGCCTTTAGGATAGATCGCAAAGAAGGCCGACTGCTGGCCTATGCGGAAGGGAAAAACGCTTTATCCATTCAGGCACTTGGGATTCCGGGACAATAGCGGGAAACGGGAAACTAACCGGCCAGTATCCGGGCTATCAGTTCGGCCCGTTCTTGCTCGGTGATGTAAGGTTTCATCCGTATATCGAGTATGTTAGCCTCACGTTCTTGTCTCCTGGCAAAGGCCTGTGCCGCCTTGGCCATGAGATCTTCCAACGCACACGGTTTCATCAGATAATCAAAGGCGCCCAGCTTCATCGCAGCGACGGCGGAATGAACCGTGGCATCCCCCGTAAACATGATGACTTCAATAAGAGGGTATTTTTTCTTGACTGTTTCAAGGGTCTGCAGACCGTTAGGATAAGGCATGCCAATATCAAGAATGATGATATCGACCGAGCCGGTTTTTTTCAGCCGTGCCAACGCCTCCCTGCCGGAATAAGCGCAATCGGCCGTAACTCCCCTCTGCCGCAGGCGTGCGACAATGGTGTCAACAAATTCCTTTTCATCATCGACAACAAGAATGCGCATCCGATCCATACGATTCCCCCACTGCAGAAGGCAACATCATTCCGAGCTCTATCCAGCCAACCCGCACGCTGATGCTGCCGAAGATATAAGCATATAGAGAAAACTACTATTATTTTTTTCTTATTTACAGCGGCGGAAATCGATTGCAGACAGAGGCCTGGCCAAAAGATTACCTGTCCTTATCGAAAAGCCGCTTGAGTCACGATCCTTTAGAGGTGCCTTCTGTATACATACCACCCTCTATTTTCTGATAGCACCAATATTTTCAGTCCTCATAATTCCTTGACACAATATTTACAAAGAGGTTATTTGAGCTGCTACACACTTCTTTCACTTTTCTGCTGTATCCGCTCCATCTCGAACGTCTCAGTCGAAAAATATATAAACACGTAGATACAATAATTTTTCTCTCTAAACCAGGCACCTTGGAGTTGAATATGCGGTTTAAAAATATTTTACATTACAGTTCTCACTGTTCTTATGCATCTCTCTCCCCTTTGCATCACCTGTGCATATTTTTTTTCGTTCTTTTTGCGATCCTTCTCCAGCAAAACGCAATGGCAGCCGAACTAACCGATTTGAGCGGCAAAACTATCCATTTCGAACAGCCGTTTACCCGGATTATCTCGCTCTATGGTGCCCATACTGAAAATCTTGCCAGCCTTGGGCTCGATAAAGAAATCATCGGCAGGTCAAAAGATGATGATTATCCAACATCAATAACGGCAAAACCTGAGTTCACCAGTGATAATCCGGAAAAATTTATTGCCGCCCGTCCTGACCTTGTTTTAATCCGCCCGATGTTGCAAGTCAGGCATCCCGAGCTTTTCGCCAAATTACAGAAAGTAGGCATAACAGTCATTTCTTTGCAACCTACCACTATCGAGCAAATGTATGCATATTGGCGAGATCTGGGGAAGTTGACCGGTAAGGTACAAGAGGCGGAGTCGATGATTGGGAGATTCAATTCAGGACTTACTCAAGTGCGGGAAAAATTTAAAGATATTCCAGACGACAAAAGGCCGAGGGTCTATTTCGAATCTATCCATGAAAGGATGAGGACGTTCTCTCCCGATTCAATTGCCATCTTTGCCCTGGAAAGTGCCGGAGGAATTAACATTGCAACGGATGCCATACCGAGACGCTCGACCAATATTGCCGATTACGGCAAAGAAAGGATACTCTCTCACGCGAGCGACATAGATGTGTTTCTTGCTCAAAATGGGCGAATGAACCGGGTTGATAAAATGACTCTCCTTGAAGAACCAGGATTTGCGCCAATCAAGGCAATTCGCGACGGAAGAATCTATTTAATTGATGAGAAAGAAGTCTCACGGCCAACCCTGCGTCTTCTCCAGGGGGTTGAGCAACTGTACGAAATCTTCTATCCCTCTCCCAGATAACCAGACACTTGTATACCGGACCATGAGCAGTTCAAAGCGCTGCGTGATGTCATGCAGCCAATGCCCTCCTATTTTTTAGCCCCATAGTGCTTATCATTGCTTGCTAAGGAACAAAAAAAACGGAGTCGGCTCTATGTATACTTCCAACCCAAAAAACACCATAAAACCATCTGCGACAGCGGAAACCGCCCAACAGATGACTGCTGCGGCAATCGCCTTTCTCGATACTCTGGAGCCGGCGCAACGTCGACAGGTTGTTTTTAGTATTGAAGATAACGAGCGCACTTGCTGGGATTATCGTCTGCACGGACCGAGCTTTCTAGTAGAATACGATAATAACCAAAATGACGCCAACCATATTCACAGTGTCTGGCGCGATCTCAAACGGGACTGGGGCGATGATTTGCTGAAGAAACACTATGCGAGTGCGCATCAGACTACCCCATCTTCACAGGGAGCAACAAATTGACCGGAGCTGGAACTGTATTACAGTAGTACTGAAGCCTCGCAGCAATTCTCCAAGACGGCTTTCACTCGTATTGTCCGTAAAGGTGCCGGCTTCTTTGCCAGAAGCAGCGTCACTTTTATAAATCTCTATAAAAATAGACAGTAAAGCAATATAACTTTGAGGTACATCATGACAACAAAGATTACAGGTCTTTTTCTTTTTGTTTTTGCAGTGTTTGCTGCCTCTAGTGCCTGGGCAGCAGAAGCGGTGGTTGATATGTATACAGTGACCCTGGAAGGCACCGGAACTAAGATCGGCACCGTTACGATTAGAGAAACCGAAAATGGTACTCTTTTTATACCTGCATTATGTGAGTTATCCGAAGGTTTGCATGGTTTTCACGTTCATGCCAAAGGCAGTTGCGGACCTGGTGAAAAGGATGGCCAGATGGTACCGGGCCTGGCAGCCGGCGGCCACTTTGATCCTCAGCAAACAAACAGTCACAAAGGGCCCTATGAAAATGGCCACCTGGGAGATTTACCGGCACTTTATGCCGATGGCTCCGGTGCGGCCGTACATCCGGTACTGGCCCCCAGAATTCACTTGTCTGAGCTGAAAGGCCATGCTCTGATGATCCATCAGAGCGGCGACAACTATTCAGACACCCCAAAAGCACTTGGCGGCGGTGGTGCCCGCGTAGCCTGCGGAATGGTACAATAAGAAATTATGGCTAATATACTCGCAATTAATGCTGCATATCGGCACGATGGCATTACTGACCAGACTGTCGAGGCGCTACAACAGGCAATCGTGGCAACCGGCGGCACAGTCGAGGGTGTCTTGCTGCGTGAACACCCTATTGAATTTTGCCTTAATTGCCGGCAATGCACACAACTGCCGGGAGATGCGCCTGGTCATTGTGTGCTGCAAGACGGGATGCAGGAGCTGATCGACAAGATAGAATGGGCCGATGGCTACATCCTGGCCTCACCTACTAACTTTGGGTCAGCTACTGCACTGTTCAAGCGTTTTATGGAACGACTGGTTGTCTATGCTTACTGGCCCTGGGACATGAATGGTCCGCAATACCGAAAAGCAAAGACACCAAGGAAAAAAGCAATCCTTGTTTCCTCCTGTGCGGCACCTGGAATCTTGGGCCGATACTTTTTTGCAACCCGTAAACAACTGACGATGACCGCAAAAATTATAGGCGCTGACACCGTTGGCATATCCTTTACGGGTCTCGTCGGCAAAGACCCCCACCCAAAAAATACGAGCCGAAGGCAAAAAAAGATCCAGAAACTAGTCAGGAATCTTCTTTAAGCAAGACGCTCGGCACTCCTTAATCACGATCAGGAGCGATAATTGGCATTAATTTTCACATAATCAAGAGAAAAATCGCAGGTGTAAATCTCCTCACACCCGGGCCCGTCTTTCAGATCTATACAGACCGCGAAACTCTTGTCCTTCAAGATTATGGTGGCGGCATCCTCTGCCTCCTTGCCCAGCGACATTCCATTCTTAACAAGCAGCACATTACCAAAGGCCAAATCGACCCTGTCGGGGGAAAAACGAACGCCGGACCTTCCCATAGCCGCAAAAATTCTTCCCCAGTTGGCATCTTCGCCGAAAAAGGCCGTTTTCACCAGGCTTGAGGTGGCGATGGTCCGGGCAATTTTTTCTGCATCTTTATTTTCCTTTGCGCCACAGACCCTGATAGTAATTGTCTTGGTAGCACCTTCCCCGTCGCTGACTATCTGCAGGGCCAGATCCTTTAAGACGTTTTCAAGCGCATCTTGAAAAAGTCGCTGCCCTTCGGGAGAATCGCCGTCGATCCACGGGTTTTCCGCCTTCCCATTGGCCATGACCAGCACCATGTCATTGGTGCTGCTATCCCCGTCAATGGTTATGCGATTAAAAGTACGGTCGGCTCCCTTGACCAGGGATTTATGCAATTCCGGAAAATTGATCCGGGCGTCGGTGAAAATAAAAGCCAGCATAGTGGCCATATTGGGCATAATCATCCCCGCCCCTTTGGCCATGCCCATTATTTTCACTTCCTTGCCGCCGATAGTGACCGTGGTCCCAGCAATTTTTTGCACGGTATCGGTGGTCATTATCGCCTGGGCAACCTGCTCGAAATTATCGCCAGACAAGCCACCGACCAGTGCCGGCATACTTCGTTCAAACGCTTCAAGATTCAGCTGCTCACCTATTACTCCGGTTGAAGAAATCTGGATTAAATCATCGGCAATTCCCAGTGCCTGGGAAGCCAGACTACTTGTGGCCCTGGCCGCCTCCATGCCCTTTGCTCCAGTACAGGCATTAGCACAGCCGCTATTGACCAGAATAGCCTGAGCATGTCCACCTTTCAGCCTTTCTTTGTCGAGGACCACAGGGGCGGCTTTCACCTGATTGGTGGTAAAAACTCCCGCTGTCACACAGGGGATATCACTGTAAATAAGTCCAAGATCAAGTCTGTCGGCATAACGTATACCGGCCTTGACTGCCGCGAATGAAAAACCCTTGATTTTCATAAAAATCCTATCCTTTGAATAACTTTTCTCAAACATTTCCTCATCTCTGGGGAGCTTTTCAAAAACATGCCCAGCCTGAGAATGACCGACACCGGTAAACGGTAAACAAACCGGGATTCTTTGCAATGCCCATCGAGGAAGGGCAAATGACTTGGTGGTATGTTCAAGTCATCAATGCTATATGTATTTACTGTTGTCTTTTTTTTGATACCCATCCAAGGGGGACTGCACGGAGTGACAGCTTTTAAGAGTATGACACTACGCGTCCAGTCAGCACTGACGACAATAACAAAATATATCTACCACTTATCAATCTGATTATGCTACTTTAAAATAGCATGAACAGCGGAATGAAAAGTTGCAATTTCTTTTAACCGGTGCGGGTAGAAAAAATATGCAAGCTCCAACACACTCTACAAGTATATCCGAGTCAAATATGCGTCACGGTTTGCAATCATGAGTCTTCAAGAACTCCATTGGACGTACACCCTTTATTCAGCGATCCTGCTGCTGGCTGATTTTTTTATACGTATCGGCCTGTCAGTCAGGGTTATCATGCGCAAACGTCCCTACGGCGTTTCCCTGGCGTGGCTGGTTGTGGTCCTGGTAGTTCCTTTTTTAGGAGGTTTTTTTTATCTGCTCCTCGGCGAAAACCGACTTCCTGAAAGAAGGAAGGCGCGGGCAAAAAAGTCACACAGCACTTTTCTCAGCTGGCTGAAAACTCTGCAGGCAAGAACGCCTGTTTCCTGGCATGAACTCAACCTGGAATGTTTTCCTCTGCACCGCCAGGCAGAGACCCTGGTGGGTATCCCAACTATGGCTGGTAACAATCTTACCCTTTTCACCCAGCCCGATGAGATCCTCAGTACCATAACCGAAGCAATTCTGAACGCGACCTCCACTTGTCACCTGCAGTTTTACATCTGGCAGGAGGGCGGCAGGGTGGATAAGGTTACCGAAGCTCTGCTCGACGCAGCAACCAGAGGCGTGACGTGCAGGTTACTCCTTGACTCTATCGGCAGCAGGGATTTTTTTAAAAGCAGGACCGCAACTACAATGCGCAAAGCCGGAATAAAAATTCAGGAATCATTGCCCGCCGGAATTTTTAATGCTCTGTTTTCCAGAATAGATATTCGCAACCATCGAAAACTTGTCGTAATAGACGGACAAATCGCTTTTACCGGCAGTCAGAATATGGTTGACCCAGAGGTATTTAAAATAGATGCGGGAGTTGGCAACTGGGTCGATGTGATGGTTAAAGTGGAAGGTCCGGTTGTTGAGTGTATCGCCGGCACCTTTATCAGCGACTGGGTTCTGGACACGGATATAGACCTCTTTCACTCCGAGTCATTACTCAAAGATATTCAAACTGCCGGGCAAGAGACTGATGTGCACGCCTCCCCCGTTGCCGGAGAATCGGCGATCCAACTCGTCCCATCGGGGCCAGGTCTCGTGCCGGATGCGATCCACAGCCTACTGCTGACGACCATCTACGCAGCCAGACGCGAATTGATAATGACCACTCCCTATTTTATCCCCGACGAACCGCTGCTGGTAGCTCTAAAGGCAGCCGCGCAACGCGGGGTGAAAGTTAAAATCATTGTCCCCCTGAACAACGATTCGCTGTTAGTCAAATACGCCAGCCGCGCCCGCTACCAGGAACTCGCCGAGTCAGGAGTGCAGCTTTTTCTTTTCCATGGTGGTCTTCTCCATTCAAAGACTATTACGGTAGACCATGATTTTTCACTTTTTGGCTCGGTCAATCTGGATATGCGCAGCTTCTGGCTCAATTTTGAAGCCACCCTTTTTGTATACTGTAAAACGTTTACCGAAAAGCTTCTGGCCATTCAACAGGAGTACCTTGACCAATCGACAGAACTTGATAGAGAGGCATTCTCTCAGAGAGGATCCTGGGAAGAATTTAAAGAAAATACTGTATTACTTGTCTCACCACTACTCTGATGACTATCCGAATCTTATTGATTTCCGATATCCACGGCAATTTTCCAGCGCTGCAGGCTATTGACCGACAGCTGAACGCGTCCGGCTTCGACTATATAGTCAATTCCGGCGATTCTCTTGTCTATGCCCCATTTCCCAACGAGACAGTCAGTTGGCTGAGAGAGCAGCAGGCCGTCTCCATCCTCGGCAACACTGATCAGAAAGTAATCAAACTCCTTTCCGGTAAGGTCATGAAGAAACCGGGCAATCCGGAGAAACGCATCATGTATACTTCAACCGCCGAAGCGCTGAACGACGCCGGTCGCAGCTACCTCTGTTCCCTGTCCACCAAAGCACGACTCAAGCTACGTCAATCTGGAAAAGCAGACAGTAAACACAAAATAAAACTGGGCATCTTCCATGGCAGTCCAGCCGATCACAACGAATTTCTCTTTGTCGACACCCCGGATAGCAGGTTTTTGGAACTGGCTGGTCTGAGCAAATATCAAATCGTAGTAACGGGCCACTCACACTCGCCATACCACAAGATGCTGGCAAACGTCCACTTTATCAACCCTGGCTCGGTAGGCAGGATGTTCGACGGGAATCCGAGTGCCTCCTGCGCCACTCTGGAAATTACCAATGGAGTCATCACGGTGCAGCATTTCAGGATTGCCTATGCAATAGACGAAGTTATTTTGCAAATCAGAACAAACAATCTCCCCGAAATATACGCCGCAATGTACCAGCAAGGCAAAAAACTCAATTGAGCTTTGTCTTTTCCGCGAAATTATTGTTATCGTATTGCGACACACAAGAATTAAATCCCTGACCATTTGCAACGAGGAATCTACTATGGCCAAAAGCAAAGCAAGCAAGAATGGCAAAAACGATAAAAAAGACAAGAAAGACAAAAAAGACAAGAATGGTAACGATGAGCTGGAGCAGGTCAGGCTACTGGAAGGAACAGCCTATAAAAATATCGATACTAAAGATGGTGACGATAAGACTTCGATCTGGATCAAGAATATCCATCTTCAGTACGAGATAGAACTGAAAAAACTGCAAATCGAACTTATGAAGCTGCAAAACACCATGAAGGCGAACGGCCAACGAATGGCGATCATCTTCGAAGGCCGGGATGCAGCCGGCAAGGGGGGTACCATAAAAAGAGCCATTGCCCATCTCAACCCCAGAAACACCAGGGTCGTTGCTCTGATGAAACCCAATGAAACGGAATCGAGTCAATGGTACTTTCAACGATATATCGCGCATCTCCCATCGGCCGGAGAAATAGTCATCTTCGACCGCAGCTGGTACAACCGGGCGATGGTCGAACCCGTCATGGGTTTTTGTACCGACGAGCAGAATAAACGTTTTTTAAAAGACGTGCCGATGTTTGAAGAAATGCTGGTGAAAGACGGGATCATACTGTTGAAATTCTATTTTTCCGTATCAAAAGATGTTCAGAATAAGCGTTTCGAATCCCGTAAGACCGATCCTTTAAAGCAATACAAACTCTCTCCTGTCGACAACCTGGCCCAGGAATACTGGGATCAGTACTCTGTGCGCAAATTCCAGATGCTCTCAGAAACCAATCGGACCATTTCCCCCTGGACCATCATTCGCTCCAATGATAAAAAAAGGGCCAGAATAAACTGTATAAAACATATCCTGAGCCAGATGGATTATGACAAAAAAATTGGAACTGAAGAGCTTACTCCAGACGCGGAAGTTGTCATCTCAGGTATCGATGAACTGAAACATATGGAAGATAACCTGATGTCGCCGGAGAAACTCCACGGCTAACAGGGACCAATCAGCGATGACGCCGCCGCTGCTGTTGCAGCGGCCGGTACTGACCTCAGGCTTCTTTACCACAGCATTTTTTATATTTTTTGCCGGAACCACAGGGGCAGAGAGCATTTCTGCCAACCTTGTCGCTATCACGCCGAACCGGTTGAACAGTTGCAATTTCCTCTGTTGCGCTCACCCTGTTCAGGCGTATCTGCTCCTGCTCATAACGCTTCCGTCTCTCCTCCTCCAGACGTTCCACATCATCGTCACGAACAACACGGACCCGCATCAGACTGGAGACGACTTGCTCTTTGACGGTCACGACCATAGCACCAAACATCTCAAATCCTTCTCGTTTATATTCGTTCAAAGGATTTTTCTGCCCGTAACCCCGTAGTCCAATGCCTTCTTTCAGGTAGTCCATGGACAGGAGATGATCTTTCCAATGGTTGTCGACAATTTGCAGCAGGATCAGCTTCTCGATTTGACGCTGGGTGTCGGGGCCATTGACTTCATCCTGCGTTTTGTAGGCTTGTTTGACAAAATCGAGGGTTTTTTCGGTGAAAGTGTCAAATTTCAACCCTTCTAATTCTTCTTCTGTCCACTCAGGCACACGGTGAAACAGTTCACCCATACGGGTCTTAAACGCCGGCCAATCCCATTCCACCGAATCGACACGATCCTGGTAAAATTCTCCGGTGACCGTATCAACCACCTCTTCGATCATATCCTGGACTACCTCGCTGACATCGGCTTTGTCCAGCACATCCCGACGCTGCTGATAGATAACCTCTCGCTGCTTGTTCATAACATCGTCATACTCCAGCAGGTGCTTGCGGATATCGAAGTTATGCCCCTCAACCTTGCGCTGTGCATTTTCAATTGCCCGCGAGATCATGTTATGCTCGATGGGTTCATCCTCCTCCATACCGAGCTTATCCATGATCCCGGTAATACGACCTGAGCCGAAGATACGCAGCAGATCATCTTCCAGAGACAGAAAGAAGCGTGAAGAACCTGCATCTCCCTGCCGCCCGGAACGACCGCGCAGCTGGTTGTCGATACGCCGGGATTCATGACGTGAAGTACCAAGGATATGCAGACCGCCGACTTCAACAACTCCAGCTCCAAGCTTGATATCGGTTCCTCGACCGGCCATGTTGGTAGCTATGGTCACTTTAGCCAGTTGTCCAGCACCGGCGATAATTTCCGCTTCGCGCTCATGATGTTTGGCATTTAACACCTCGTGCTCAATCTTCTCTTTTTTGAGCATGTTGGAAATTTTTTCTGAAACATCGATTGAAATTGTCCCGACCAGAACAGGGCGTCCGGCCTTGTGCAGCTCGGCGATCTCCTTGACGACAGCCCTATATTTCGCGGCTTCGTTTTTATAGATAACATCAGCATAATCGTCACGCACCATCGGCTGATTGGTCGGCATAACCACGACATCGAGATCATATATTTTTTTAAATTCCGGGGCTTCCGTGTCGGCGGTACCGGTCATTCCCGACAGTTTGTCGTACATCCTGAAATAGTTCTGAAAAGTAATTGATGCAAGAGTTTGATTTTCTTGCTCAATTTTCACTTTTTCTTTAGCTTCCAAGGCCTGATGCAAGCCGTCGCTGTAGCGCCTGCCTTCCATGGTTCGACCGGTAAATTCATCAACAATGATAACCTGATTGTCCCGGACGATATAGTCGACATCGTTTTTAAACAGAATATGGGCCTTTAAGGCCTGATTGAGATGATGGAGCTTTTCAATACTGGTCGGATCGTAAAGATTATCCACATCGAGAAGCTCTTCGCCAAGCGCAACACCTTCTTCCGTCATGGAAACCTGCCGTGCCTTCTCGTCGACGGTGTAATGCTCGTCTTTCTTGAATTTTGACATGATCCGATTGACATTCTTATACAGATCAGTGGACATATCTGACGGACCTGAGATGATAAGCGGGGTTCGCGCCTCATCGATAAGAATGGAGTCGACCTCATCAACGATGGCATAATTAAAACCGCGCTGGCAAAAGTCAGCCAGGTCAAATTTCATATTGTCACGCAGATAGTCAAAGCCGAATTCGTTGTTAGTGCCGTAGGTAATATCCGCTGCATACGCAGCACGGCGTTCAATATCATTTAAGCCGTGAATAATTTTACCAAAGCTCATACCGAGAAAATTATACACTTGTCCCATCCACTCACTATCGCGGGCGGCCAGGTAGTCATTGACGGTAACGACATGCACACCTTTACCGGTGAGGCCATTGAGATACACCGGCAATGTTGAGGTAAGCGTCTTCCCCTCACCTGTTTTCATCTCGGCAATTTTGCCTTGATGCAGCACCATGCCACCCACTAACTGGACATCGTAATGACGCTCGCCAAGAACGCGCTTGCCGGCCTCACGAACAACAGCGAAGGCCTCCGGCAGCAAATCATCCAAAGGTTCGCCCTGCTCAAGTCGTTCTTTGAAGGAGACAGTTTTTGCCGCCAATGCTGCATCATCAAGAGGCAGTATGTCTTTTTCCAGCTCATTGATACGGCTGACGAGAGGGTTGAGCTGTTTGAGATATCTATCATTACTGCTGCCAAAAACCTTGGTGAGTATATTTCCGATCATTATATTTTGCCGTTGGTAGTGGTCCGTAAAAGGGCCGTAAAACCGTCTAGAGATATTTTTGAAAAGTCAATATTACAGTTGTCAGTCTTCTATTATACACAGATTCGCAAGAGAGTAAAAAGCCAGCGTCTCTTATTCCGTTTTTTTAACAACCTTTTTTTCCGCCCGAATAATCAGCGGCCCTATTTTTTCGACAGGCACTTCTGCGACAACATCGTTTTTTTCGTAAGATGGAAGCAATAGCGTCTGGCCAGTCCACACCCCAAGCAGGAACATCCACAGAAAAAGACAAAAGACGATTACGCCGATACCGGCTATCGCACTTCTGGTTAACTCAAATTTGAGTTTTTTTACCTGGGTCTTGCGCCTTACTGCCATCTTGCGTGCCTACCCTACATTTTTTGCGGAGCTGCCAGGCCAACCATATCAAGACCATTTTTCAGGACAACCTGCAGTGCCTTTATCATGCAGAGCCTGGACCGGCTAAGGGGGATATCGTCGGTTAATACCTTGTGTTTGTTGTAGTAGCTATGTAGCTGGGCGGCAAGTTCCATAAGGTAAAAAATGACTTTATGCGGTGCAAGCTCCAGGGCGCTCCCTTCGATGGTGGCCGGAAAAGTCGACATGGTCTGCAGCAACTTGAGTTCTTCCGGCTCTTTCAGGAGCTTGGCTTCATCTGCATTGAACTCAGGCTCGGCAAACCCTTTTTCCGCTGCCTGACGCAGTATAGCACAAAGGCGAGCGTACCCATACTGAACATAATAGACCGGATTTTCCTGACTCTGTTTTTTAGCCAGATCCAGGTCAAACTCAAGCTGGCTGTCCGCCTTGCGCATCATAAAGAAAAATCGGACCGGATCGATGCCAACCTCGTCCAGCAGTTCATCGACTGTGACAAAGTTGGCCTTGCGGGTGGACATTTTCACTTGTTTACCGTCCCGGGTAAGCGTCACAAACTGATGCAAGACGACGGTTATCTTGTCCGGATCATAGCCCAATGCCTTTACCCCGGCAAGAACATCCGGGACCGTAGCAATATGGTCGGAACCGAGAATATTTACCAGCCAGTCAAAGTTTCTGCGAAATTTTTCCCGGTGATAAGCGATATCCGGCAGACGGTAGGTTGGCTCGCCGCTGCTCTTGATGATAACCCGATCCTGCTCGTGCCCGAAGGCTGTGGTCTTAAACCACACCGCATTGTCCTGCTCGTAGACATAGCCCTTGGCTTTCAGTTCAGCCACCACATCATCGACAAGACCGTTTTCATACAAAGAATGTTCATTATAATAATTGTCAAAAACAATTCCCATCCGTTCGAGGGTGGAAGAAATGTCTTTGAAAATATATCGTTCGGCCTGTTCTTTGAAGGGCGTGACATCTGCGTGGTCTTTCAGTCCATCACCGTGTTCATCAATCAGGGATCTGCTGATGTCGATAATATATTCTCCCTGGTAGCCATCTTCCGGGAAGGTAAATGTTTCACCAAGCAACTCAAGATATCTGGCGCGGGTCGACTCGCCGAGTACCCGCATCTGCCGACCGGCATCATTATAGTAATATTCGCGAAACACATCATGGCCGGTGGCTTCGAGTAACCGGGCAATGGAATCGCCAAGAATAGCTTGTCGTCCATGGCCAATGCTAAGCGGTCCGGTAGGGTTGGCGCTGACGAACTCGACCATCACCTTGCGTTTCGCACCAATACTGCTTCTGCCAAACGCCGCCCCTTTGGTAATAATCTCCGGAATCAAACGCCGCCAGACATCATGGTCAATAAAAATATTGACAAAGCCTGGTCCGGCAATCTCCACCCGTTCTATAAGATCAGTATGGCTCGATAGTTTTTCGGTGATAAGCTGAGCAATTTGCCGCGGATTCTTCTTTTCGATCCCAGCCAACACTAAGGCGAAATTAGTTGAGAAATCTCCCTGACCTTCATGTTTAGGAAGTTCAACGGTAAATTTCCCGGTGGCCTCACCAGACCATAGGCCCTCTGCAACCCCATGTGCAAAACAGTCGTCAAGCACCTTTTTAACTTCTGAACGGATCATTAATCTCTACTCAATATATTGTCGTTGATTGTTATTGCCCAGCAGACAGAGAACCTCATAACTGATGCTGCCCATTTCCTTTGCTATATCATCGGCGCTGATGGTCTGCTGCCCCTGTCGTCCAAGCAGAACAACCTCATCCCCGGCGGCAACTTTTGTAAGACCGGTAACATCGATCATGCACATATTCATGCAGATCCGGCCGACAATCGGCACCGGGTGACCATGCACCAAGACCCTCGCCTTGTTGGACAGCAGCCTTGAATAACCGTCCTCATAGCCAACCGGCAACACAGCAAGATTCGTTTGCCGCTTGGTACGAAAGGTATGACCATAGCTTATTCCCGTTCCCGCCGGCACTGTTTTCACCTGGAGAATTCTCGAGGTAAAAGACATAGCCGGAATTAATTCATCGCTGTTGTGATCCTCCACGCGTACATAACCAGCCGGATGATAGCCATAAAGCGCTATCCCGGCTCGCACCATATCACACCAAGTGTCGGGGAAATTAAGCACTGCTCCGGAATTCGCAATATGACAAAGAGTGTTATATCTGTTTTTCAATGCGTTACAAGCACCTGCGAACTGTGCAAAATTATCCAAGGTGCTCTCGGCGGCAGGATTATCCGACTCCGGGAAATGACTCATCAGCCCGGCAATCTTAATGCCCGGCAAACTGGCAATAGTATCGGCAAACGCTGGTATATCTGAGGGAAAAAGGCCCAGGCGACTCATTCCCGAATCGACTTTAATATGGACGCCGATTTCCTGTCCCAGGGCCACGGCCTTTATCGACAGAGCCTGCGCTGCGGCATAGCTGTAGATAACCGGGGTGAGCCGATACTGAAAAAACAGACCGGCATCAATTTCCGCAAAACCGATGATCGCATATATATCACCCTGAATCCCTGCCTCCCGCAGGAGAACCGCCTCGCGCAACTCAGCCACACCGAAAGCAGTACATCCAACGTGGCTAAAGGCCTTAGCTGCCATCACCATACCATGGCCATAAGCATCTGCCTTCACCATGGCCATGATGGGAATCCCTGCGCCTGCTTTTTTCTGGACGAAGGAATAATTCTGTTGTAAGGCTGTGCAGTTTATTTTTATGTTATTAAAGGAGTTATCGTACATAATAGTGGAATAAGGGACGGTTACCTCCCTTTCAGCCATACCCTCCAGGCAAGCCTACTGGACACCAAAAGTGCCCAGCCGATAGTGATATACAAAAAACCTAGTAGTTTAATGGGCAGAGAAGAATTTCGCAAGATAACACCCATACCCATCATGCACAACACCAATATCCATGTTTTAATCGAGTAGACCGCCCCAAGACAGGTCCCGTCTTTAAAATTGAGAATACGGTCGATGCCTCGCTGGGCAGATTTATCCAGGATGAAAAACGCTTTAAGGCTGCCGATGACAATTGCTGGAACCACCACAATAAAGACCTGCCACTCGGCCAGCTGACTCAGGCGATACGTACCTTTGGCAAGTAACATTACACCGATGGTCGTCCAGAGCACAGCAGACAGTAACAGATGGGTGCGTGTTGTAGCCCCCGGTTTAAAACGTGTCAGACCTTTTCCCATATGTAACGCACCATATCCAAATAGAACAAGCCCATCTCCTTTGCAGGAGATGGGCTTGTTCTGTCAATATCGAGGGGGGATATCAGATTTCGTTTACAGTGATAGCACCTTCAGGACAGACCTCTACACAGGTCTCACAACCGAGGCATTCATCCATCTCTACTGGCTCTGCTTTACCATCTACCATCTCGAATACCTGAGCTGGACATGCTGCTACACACTCTTCGTCACCGCTACACTTGTCTTTGTCAACTATTACTTCAAACATGAATTACCTCCATAAAATGTGATTGAAAGATAAAGTATTGTTCATACTTAATTGGCTATTCGAACATCGTTTTAATACCGTTGTTACGTTTCATATTGCATTAATTCACGGCCAGATTTTTGTCAAGAAAAAACAGTTTATTGATTTTCTTCAAGCCGGACAAACCGTTTTCGTTAAAAACGCTAACATTTCATAAAATTACAGCACATTCTCACTTTCTTTAGATGTCGAACGGCTGTGAATAACTATTGACCTGAGTACTTTTTTTTTTATATAGTGCACTTTCTTTTTCCACCTCGCCCTCAAGAGGATACAAGATCGGCACCGGCGCAAAACTGGGCTGAATCAGTTATTCAAAACTCATTATGTGTACTCAATGAAAGAAAAAAAACCGAAAAAAACAGTCCAGGCAGAAAAACGTGAACAGGCCATGATAGAAGGTATAATTGAAGGCAGCCCAGACGGTATCGGCGTCGTGGTCGTACGCCTGGAATGCGGCTGCAGAAAAATGGCGGCTGTTTCAAAAGAAGGAGATCCAGCTTCGGAAATTATCATGTATCGCGATCAGGCGCAAAACATCTGTGCCAAGTGCAAAGAAGATAATGGCAGTTTTATGCGTACTAAAGAATCTTTTATTCACTGGGTTGAGCCCGCACCAAGCGAGGAAAAACAAAAGGAAATCAGCCTGAAAGTCCTTGGTTCTGTGACTGCCCACTGATTTTTTCGGGTCGCTTCGGCAATAAATCAGCCCGTTATCCGTTGGGCCGTTCGACACCGCTGCACGAAATTACCAGCCCATTCGGGCGTCCCATCAGCATGGATATGGGTATATAAAGCCAGGACGTTTTTGTAGGTTAAGCCGTCCCAACCGTCAATAAACCCACGGCCACGGACCATTTTCAAGACCAGTTGATCGGATGTTCCCTGCCAGTCGAGAATTTTTGAATAGCGAAACTCATGCCCTTTTATTTCCGTCCCCTGCTTGTAAAAAACATTCTCTTTGGCAACATGAAAAACTGAGTAGCCATGGGCCTGGGGTTTTGCCGACATGCCAAAACGTACCGGGAAAAGACCGACCAGCGGAAACTCGTCCCCATCGAGCACAATGGAATTACCAAGATACATCAAGCCACCGCACTCAGCATAGATAGGCAGACCGTTTTCGGCTGCTTTTTTAACCGATTGGCGAAAGGAGGTGTTGGCCGCCAGCTCCCGGGCACTGGTTTCTGGGAAACCACCGCCGATGTACAAGCCATCAAGCTCGGGAAGCCTGGTGTCGCTGAGCGCATTGACATAGACCAGTTGGGCGCCGGCTTTTTCCAATGCTTCCAGGTTTTCTGAATAATAAAACTGAAAGGCGGCATCCTGGAGAACACCAATTTTTATCTTCGGCGGCAGAGCTACAGTTAGTTTTTCTGGTTTCCCGGCAACAGTCGGGACAGACTCCGGAAGGACTTGCATCATCGACTCAAACAAGTCAAGATCGATATTTTCAGCTATCAAGCCGGCAAGAAAACTGAGCGCTTCAGGGCTATCAGTGTATTCCTGATGGGGAACCATTCCCAGGTGCCGCATCGGGAAAATATCTCGTTTCAAGCGTGGTATCGAGCCGAGAACTGGAATACCGGTATATTTCTCCACTGACTCGGTGACCAGAAGACGCTGTCGTTCAGTCGCTATCTGGTTAAGCACCACACCTTTAATATTGATTCGCTTATCAAACTGTTGACAGCCGAGCACCATCGCAGCCACGGTTCTGGTCGTCTTGGTACAGTTCACCACCAAAATAACCGGCAGACCAAGGGTTAAGGCCAGTTCCGCGGTGGAATAGCCTCCCTGAGCATCGACACCGTCATACAACCCTCTGTTGCCTTCGACAATGACCAGTTCCGCATCAGCTGAGTGCGTGACAAAGGAGCGTTGAATGACCTCTCTGGTCATAAAAAATGGATCAAGATTATAGCATTTTGTCCCAGCGGCAAGCTGCAGCCATCCGGCGTCAATATAATCCGGTCCTTTCTTAAACGGTACGACACGACGACCTTGCCTGGCAAATGCGGCAGTAATACCAACAGACACCACACTTTTACCAGATCCGCCAGCGAGTCCGGCAATCACCAGCCCTTTTTTTTCCATTGTCACAGTCCTTTATTTCTTCTTCTACCGCCCGTCCGATCTCCTGCGGAGAGGTTGATTTACCTCTGTTCTTCACTGAATTTCAATTAATTCCTCGTAACCGTTCACCAGCACCCCATTTTCGTCCGATCATGCCCCCTCACGTAGCCAACTATAGTTCGGAGGCCTGCTTGAACGAACATGGAGCCCTGGTTGAACGATTACTGATTCGGGTTATGCGCGCACCTACTGCGTTCCGGTGACCGATTACAATTTCTCAACTCTTAGTCACTTAGAAATGATTTTCATGTGTTTTTCTATAAGAAAATTATTTCGTGAAGGAACTTACCCCACAAAGCTTTTTGGCGGGAGTTAGTGCACTATCTTTGCATATTTTCCCCAGGCGCGACCATAGAGTGTATTCAGTCGTTGCTCCAGACGCAATCGATATTCCTCAATTTCTTCTGGTTGTAATTTTGCTGGAACGAAAAGCGGTTCTCCATAATAAAAATCAATACGGGAGAAGGGTTTTGGGATAATCGTCCTGTCCCAGGAATGAATAGTGAAATAACTGGATGCTGCATAAATTAAGGGGAGGACCGGTGCACCCGTCCTGGAGGCAAGGAGAATGCAGCCGGCTTGAACGATCCTTGGCGGCCCCTGTGAACCATCAGCCACAATTGCCGCATTGCTGCCATTGCGAACAGCCCGCAACATGGCCTTGAGTCCCTCGACACTTTTATTATTTCTTGACCCCCGCACCGTATCAAAACCAAACTGTTCAGCCAACCTGGCAATGTATTCGCCGTCTCTGCTGGCACTGACCATTGCCGTTCCGGAATAGTGCCGCATATGATAGAGGACGTAAATTATGGAATAATGCCAAAACGTGGCTATCGCCGTCTTGTCTTTTTCTTCTGCATGAAAACAATGCTCTTGATTGTGTATGGTCACTCTGCAGCTGCGAAACCATAGTCGCATCAACCAGGCAAAGATTATCGGCACTACACGCTGCAACAGATTATTCAATTTTCCCTCAGTCACCCTATTTCTATCTCCAGCAGACGAATGCTCTTTATTTTATCGCGCAGTTCCGCCGCCTTCTCGAAGGCCAGCTCCTGGGCAGCCAGATGCATCTCTTTTTCCAGTTTTTTGATTTCTTTTTCTAAGTCTTTTACTGATGAAAAGACCGGCAGTTCTTCGGCAATTTCCAGTAGGGTTGCATCATTGTTTTCTAATGTATATCCGGAATTATGTAAATGCTGCTGCATGGTGTCCTTGATCGCCGAAATGATGGTCTGGGGAGTTATACCGTTTTTCCGATTATACTCTTTCTGGACCTGTCGTCTTCGTTCAGTTTCCTCAATGGTATAACGCATGGAGCCGGTTATATTGTCGGCATACATGATCACCAGGCCGTCAACATTTCTGGCGGCACGGCCGCAGGTCTGAATGAGCGATCTTTCCGACCTGAGAAATCCTTCCTTATCGGCGTCAAGGATCGCAACCAGTGAGACTTCTGGGATATCGAGGCCCTCACGCAGGAGATTGATGCCCACCAGTACGTCAAACTCTTTTTTGCGTAATGACCGGATAATTTCGATTCGTTCAAGGGTTTTAATGTCGGAATGGAGATAACGGACACGGATGCCGAGGTTTTCATAGTACGTGGTAAGATCTTCCGCCATTCGCTTGGTGAGCGTTGTCACCAGCACGGCCTCGCCGCGGTTTGCGCGCAGCCGTATTTCTTCAAGAAGATCGTCAACCTGACTGGTGGCAGGTCGTACCTCAATCTTTGGATCGAGTAGCCCCGTTGGTCGGATAACCTGTTCGACCACCCTGCCCTGTGCCTGCTCCAACTCGTAAGGACCGGGAGTGGCCGAAACATAGACAACCTGATTGATACGTCCAGAAAATTCATCAAAGCGCAAAGGCCGGTTATCAAGTGCTGAAGGAAGTCGAAAACCGTAATTGACCAGTGTAGTCTTGCGCGATCGGTCACCGTTGTACATCCCATTCAGCTGGCCGACAGCTATATGGCTCTCGTCAATAAAGAGAAGATAGTCTTCAGGAAAATAGTCGAGCAAGTTAGGGGGTGGAACACCTGGTTTTTTTCCGGTCAGATGGCGACTGTAATTTTCAATTCCGCTGCAATACCCTAATTCTTGTATCATTTCCAGATCAAACATGGTTCGCTGGTCAAGCCGCTGCGCCTCGACCAGTCTGTTTTCCTGATACAATATTTCCAGGCGCTCGGCAAGCTCCACCTTGATTGTCTCACAGGCAACTTGCAATCGATCTTTCGAGGTAACAAAGTGGCTGCCGGGAAAGACCGTATACTCTTCGAGTTTCTCCAGCACCACACCACGCAGCGGATCAATGATGACCAGAGCCTCAATCGTATCACCGAAAAACTCTACCCGGATCGATCTCTCCTCCTCGTGGACAGGGAAAATATCGAGCACATCGCCACGCACCCGGAAAGTACCCCGGTGAAAGGAAATATCATTACGCTCATACTGCATATAGACCAGACGTCGCTGAATCTCTTCCACAGGATACTCATCGCCCACCCGAAGAGACAGATGCATATTCTTGTATTCATCAGGAGAACCTAAGCCGTAGATACAGGAGACCGAAGCGACAATCAATACATCTTTTCGGGTAAGCAGAGAACGTGTGGCCGAATGACGCATTTTATCTATTGCGTCGTTAATTGAGGAATCCTTTTCAATATAGCTATCCGACTGAGGAATGTATGCCTCCGGCTGATAATAATCGTAGTACGAGACAAAATATTCAACCGCATTGTCCGGAAAGAGTTCTTTAAACTCACTGAAAAGCTGGGCAGCCAGTGTCTTATTCGGGGCTATCACCAGACTTGGCCGCTGTACCTGCTGGATAACGTTGGCCATGGTGAAGGTTTTTCCTGACCCGGTTACCCCAAGCAGAACCTGACTTTTAATGCCAGCCTGCACGCCATCTGTCAGCAGATTAATGGCCTGCGGTTGATCGCCGGAAGGGTGGAACTGTGAGGTAATTTTAAATGGTATATCCATGGTATTGTACGACCTGTTCACATCGTAAAGCTCACCAGCAATGAATCTTTTTTATGTATCAGTCAAAGGTGCATCTCAAAACAATACAACGAAAGATACTACCAGAATGAATTGATTTTATCTACCGTTGCTCGGAATCAGGTTTCCCAGGTAATGCAGTCTTCCGGACAGTATTTTATTGCCTCATCAACAAGGTCGATCGGATATTCTTCCCGATCAATAATCTCCATCAACCCAGTTGCCCGGTTATATCTGAACACCTCCGGGGCAATTTCAATACATCCTCGGCAATTGCTGCATAGACCCAGATCTATAGAAGGATATCTTTTCATATATGTCAGAGTCCTTTACTTAAATTTTAACTGGCCAACATCTCTTTGTTTCCACCTGTTGGCATAGATGAAAGCGACAGCTCTATCGACAATTTTACAGTAGCAATTGAAGAGCCATAGAATTATAGTAATCATTATCACTAGAATGAAATACAGGGGCAATGATTCTGATGATATTCTCATGCTGCTATGGTAATAATTTTCCTGTCCTATATCATAAATATAGAAAAACACAAGGAACTGGTTGCTTCCGTAAGACCAACTGTTTACACTGAAATGCGACCACACTGACTTACATTCAACATTTTACACAACATATTAAGGGAGTAGAAATGAGTAACACCGAGCTGGCAAAAGGCATTTACTGGGTAGGAGCTGTCGATTGGGACGTCCGGGACTTCCACGGCTACTCGACCTACAAGGGAACAACCTACAACGCCTTCCTCATTGTCGATAAAAAAGTCACCCTATTCGATACGGTCAAACGTTCTCATATGGATGAATTGCTGCACAATATCCGGGCAATTATAGATCCTGCAAAAATTGATTATCTTGTCGTTAATCATGTGGAAATGGATCATTCCGGCAGTCTGCCGGCAATGATGGACATAATTAAGCCGGAGAAGCTCTTCTGTTCACCGATGGGGCAAAAAGCACTTCTTGATCATTTCCATCGAGAAGACTGGCCCTATGAAGTGGTAAAATCTGGAACTGAAATAAGTCTGGGTAAGCGAACCATCCAGTTTATCGAGACGAGAATGCTCCATTGGCCTGATTCGATGTTCAGCTATATAAAAGAAGACGGTATTCTTTTTTCAAGCGATGCCTTTGGCCAGCATTATGCTACCAGCGAGCGATACGACGATGAAGTGGATCTGTCGGTAGTTTTGCAGGAGAGTTCCAAATATTATGCCAACATTCTTTACCTTTACGCTCCACTTATCAAAAAACTACTGGCCTCAGTCGCCACAATGAACCTCGACATTAAAATGATTGCCCCCGATCATGGTGTTATCTGGCGAACGCATCACAATAAGATACTCGAGGCCTACGATAAATGGAGTAACAATGAAGCGACAAAAAAGACACTGGTAATTTATGATTCGATGTGGCACTCCACAGAGACGATGGCGCACGCAATCGGAAGAGGACTCCAGGAAACAGGGGTCAGCACCAAGATGATTAACCTCAAGGTGCATCATCGCAGCGATGTCATGACCGAGATACTGAGCGCCAAGGCAGTCGTTATCGGATGCTCCACCCTTAACAATGGACTGCTGCCGCGCATGGCCGGTTTTCTCATGTATATGCGGGGCCTGAAACCAACCAATAAATTGGGGGCCGCTTTTGGTTCTTTCGGATGGAGTGGTGAGGCGGTCGGTCTGCTTAATACAGCAATGCAAGATATGAAGATTGATGTGATTGAAGATGGTCTTCGGTTGAAATATGTACCGGATGAACGAAAACTTGAAGAGTGTGTGGAGATGGGCAGGCGTATCGGCAAACGTGTCATCGAAAGTTTTAACCAATAAACCCTAGCCAACCTCTGATAACCATGAACCAGATTTCCGAGCACAACATGCTTCTGGTCGGCGATTCATTTGACCATTGCAACGAACAGGTACATAAATTCTTCGATTTAACCTCTCTGGTCATCTATGACTGCATTGTGGCTATCGAATCTCAATCTTATTCCAGCCTCGATGCAGACTTCTTTGACCGCATTGTTGCAGCAGAAAAGTATAATCGCCAGATGGTACAAAACCTGATCGACGAACTCATAAAGGCTAAGATACAGAAAACAGAAGATTTTATTAACATTGAGCAAGGATATCAAAGCAAAACGTTACATATTCTGAGCCATTTCCTCGACGGGTTTATCGGCGTGGATTCGTATTTTTATAATCTTATTGATGACAGTCACTGGCTCCCTCCGAAAACTGCTCAAGCAATTCACGATAAATCGCATCATTTCTGGCTGGTGCATATCAATGGCTTTGCAACAACAGCGGAGGAAGCAGGACTTTTACGTTTCTAAGACCCTGACAACTCTTTATTAAAAGGGTATTTCGTTATTTACTACTTCGTGTTTACAGTAATTTTTGCGAAACCACCCAGTTTTCTACCATACTTCCGGAACACTCTTTTCAAAAACGGTTAATCGAAGGAGATCCAATGAGCGTATTCACATACACGGCAGCAGAACTTTATGACTGGTTGACAACAAAACAAGACGTAGTAGTTCTTGATGTCAGAAACAAAGTGGATTTTGCCCGATTCAAAGTTGAATCGCCCTATCCGTTTACTATGCAAAATATTTCTTACTTCGACTTCATGGAAATCGAAGATGAATGTGTTGCGAAAGTGCTTAAGAACAAGCCTGTTCGCATCGTCTGCGCCAAAGAAGGATCTGCTAGATTCGTGGCAGAAATTCTCGACAAACACGGCATAAAAGATGTCGGTTATCTTGAGGGAGGTATAAAATCATGGGGTAACCTCCTGGTTCCTGTGCTCCTTAATCCTGATGAAACATTTCAGTTGTATCAGTTTATCAGGCCAGGTAAGGCATCAGCCAGTTATGGCCTGCAAAACGGTGATGAGCTTATGCTCTTTGACCCATCCAGAAACATAGATTTTTATCTTGAATTTGCAAAACGCAATAGATGCACTTTGATAAAAACTTTTGAGACCCACCTTCAGGCCGACTATATCGCCGGGAGCAGGATGCTCGCAGAAAAGACTGGGGCTGAATTTTTGGCCAACGAAAATGATTTTGCCGGAGCAAACATCAAACACACGCAGCTGCAGGATGGTGCACATTACAAATTCACCAAGCCCGGTGCAACCGTACAGTGTGTCTTTACTCCCGGTCATACCCCCGGATCGACCAGCTACATCATTGACGATCGCTTCATGATTACCGGTGATACTATGTTTATCCAATCAGTAGGTCGTCCTGATCTTGGCGGTCAAGTGCAGGCCTGGTCCGATAAGCTTTTCGAAACACTGCAGAAAGTTAAGACATACAATGACGATTTAATTATTCTTCCCGGTCACTATATGAGCTGGGAGGAAGCGAATGAGAAACTCACCTTTGTAGCCACTCTGGCGGAAACAATGCGTTTTAATAAAGATATTTACGCAATCAAAGATAAACCGGGTTTTCTTCGCTTCATAGAAGGCAACATGAGAAAACAACCTGATGAGTACGCAGTCATCCGCCGTATTAACGCTAACCTTGAACAGGTAGACGATGACAAGGCTGAAGAACTCGACCTTGGCAAGAATGAATGTGCCGCAACCGCATACGCGGCCAAGCAGAAAGCCGCTGAAACGACCAAATAACCGATCTGCCACTTTTCAATGCATAGGGAACAGTTCACAATATAATCGAACAAGGGTCAGGCGGACACATCCAATTTCCTCCGTCTCGTTTTACTTAGGTAATAAAAAAAGAGCCCATGCAACGTCAAACAGACCTTGCATGGGCTCTTTCCATTTCGTCAGTAACGACTCCCTCGCGAGGAGTCGTTACTCAGAGAACTAAACTTACATAGCAGGCGTAAATTCAACCCTTCTATTTTTTGATCGATTCTCTTTCGTGTCATTAGAATAAGCAGGTTTTGACTCGCCATACCCTACTGCTTTGAGTCGGCTTGCGTCGATACCTACTTTATTGACGAGGTATTTCATAACGGCGTTTGCTCGTCTTTCAGAAAGTCCCTGGTTATACTTGTCAGTACCTACAGCATCAGTATGACCATCAATCTGCACTCTCATGGTTGGATAGTCATCGAATATTTTTTTGGTCGCATTCAATTCAGGATAGAATTGTGTCTTGATCACTGCTTTGTCGAAATCAAACAACAATGCATTCGACAATGCCCAACAACCTCTCTCATCAACGGCTATCCCTTTAGGTGTTCCAGGACAGGCATCTTTATCATCGCAGATGCCATCACCGTCTTCGTCTGGACATTCTACAACAGCAACCACCTCTTCAACCACAGGTAACGAGTAGGCGCTAAGAATGGTGGTCCAACCATTGCCATCATAGGCGATAGAATCTGTGCCAAAAACAATTTCGCCATTCTTGACCGTGGCATAAGAAGAAACTCCGCCCAATTTACTGGTTACATCCTCCGGAGTGAGCAAGAGGCCGTAAGCGGTAAAAATGGAGTGGTACTGGACAGGAGTGTAGGCGATGGAATCTCTATTAAAGACAACCTCATCACCTGCAATTTTAGCATAAGACGTAGGAACTGTGGATACAGCAGCTGCATCCATTTTCAAACCATATGCTGCCAACATTTCGTTAAATTGATACGCTGACGAATAAGCGGTGGAATCCTTCTCAAAGGTCGGAGTAGCACCTTGAGGCAACTCAATAGAAAATGCAGGCACACTGATAGCGAGCATGGCCAGCAAAGCAAATAATGTTTTTTTCTGCATAATAATTTCCCCAATTAATTTTTAATAAAAACCCATAAACAACTCTAACACGACGTAGCAAATCTAACAGTATCCGTCATAAAAAGCAAACAACAAATCAAACTGCGTCCATATCAAAAAGCATTTCGTAGATGATTAACGGTTTCAAGAGCATATCTCCTTTAACACCAGTGGCATAGGCTCTTCTTACCTTTCTCCCTCTTGAATCAGACTTTTCTTGAGAAAACACCTTGAATAACGGTTTAATTCCAGCATATTTATACAATTCATCTCTCTATCACTCGAAACTTCTCCTTCTCCCACCTCCTTTTCTGATCTATGGATTTGCTTTTTGTGCATAAAAATTAAGTCAACCAGCCTGTAATTAAAAAAAGGATAAGCAGTGTTGATTCAAAATCCAACCATTTTAACAATATTAACAAAAGGTTTCGACAAAAAGTAAAGAGAAAACCAGGCGAGGAACCACATATCTTTTGGGCAGCACCAGAGCATCAACATTGTCTCAGTTCTCTCTCCTGGAACAGAACCGAACCTTGGTTCAACAATGAGTGGTAGTCTCTCTTTTTGTGTTGATTATTATTAACAAAGAAATTGTATATGTCAACACGCCTCATTAAAATTTTAAGTATAATAAAATTAAAGAAACATCACGATTTTCATCATGTGAAACAACTTGGATTGATTCGATTTTCTTTGTTTTCTGCCACGCTGCAAGCGTACCCATAGCAGAAGTTAGACACATAATCTCTCTTTTGTAGTAGTTCAATGTGGACGAAAAACTTCTACCAGCAAAACAATTGACATTGACAGCAAGTCCAAACCCGGTGATAATAGTTACTAACTGCAGAAAACTAACCTCTTCATATATAGTATAGAAAAGAACTATCCTCAAGCGATTCAGGACATCTCATGCTGTAGCCGAAAAGCTATTCAATGTTCACTCCAAGGAAAAATTGTCGGCGTCAATCCTCCCGGTTCAGCAGCAACTCTGGACATTATTGAACTGATGTACTTTCAAATGTTTATCCATCGTTCGATGATCAACGGTACACCACGCATCAAGTTCGTATGTCCATGACTCGCGCAGCAGAGTTCTGCAACTCGGCTACTGGACTGGCATCAATTATGGTATATATTGTCGTATTAATCAGGAGTCTTAAAAGACTATTGATTGACTACGAATTTCTGCACGACGTTTGTTCCAACAAGAACTACCGGAAAAATTTGGAGATATAGATGCACCCATTTCTTTACAGTGGAATACGAAAAGGTCAGGATAGCGAGACCTTGAGAAAAATTATTATGTTAAATATTTTTCTTTTTCTCGGAGCTATCTTGCTCTTACTTATGGGTGTAATCGCTTTTTGGCAGAATGCCCTGTTTCTTGGTATTGCTGATTTTCTAGCGTCCTCCATCCTTTTTGCTCACCTTTTCTATCTCCACCGTACCGGTAACGAGCCCGTTGCCTCACGTTTGGGTGTGGGAACGCTGATTCTCTTTTTTTGCTATCTTTTTCTTAGTGGAGGCGTGCACACAACTTCGTTTATGTGGCTCTACACCTTTCCACTTTTCTCACTGTATTTACTTGGGCTACCGCGAGGTATGTGGACCACGATCCTGCTCTTTTCTTTTTGCACGGGATTTCTAATTGTTGATTTGTGTTCCGACAGCATCAGTGTCTATACCAAAGATTTTGCCATTCGTTTTATCCCTTCATACCTACTCGTCAGCGTCCTGGCATTTCTAGTGGAACACAGCCGCGCAGCAAGCCGGGATGCGCTGCTCGATAAACAGCACCTCCTCGCCGGTACCATTAACGAACTACAGGAAAAAGAAAAAGAGCTGCAAGAGGCGAGAAACCAACTGGAAAAAAGAGTAACCCTCAGGACAGCAGAACTTGAGGAAGCCAACGAACATTTACGAATTGAAATTGAAGAACGCAAATGGGCACAACAGGAACGTTCACGTCTTGAGTCGGAACTGCTCAGAGGCGAAAAAATGGAACTTCTCGGCCGTCTTGCCGGGGGAGTCGCGCATGACCTGAACAACGTATTGTCCGGCATCGTGAGCTATCCGGACCTGCTGCTACACAAACTGGCACCTGACAGCGATATGCGCGGTCCTCTCCAAAACATACGACGAGCTGGAACTCGAGCAGCAGTCATTGTCCAGGATCTGTTGACTCTTGCTCGACGGGGTATAACGGCCAGAGAAAAAGTACAGCTCAACGATATCATAAATGCCCATCTCCAAAGCCCGGAGTTTATTAGTCTGCAGGGAAATTATCCGGACGTCACTTTAGAAACACATCTCGCATCCGATCTCCAAAACCTGTCTGGCTCACCTGTCCATCTGGAAAAAACAGTCATGAACCTGCTTATCAATAGTTATGAAGCGATACAGAACAAAGGCACCATTATAATAACGACAGAAAACAAGTATGTCGATACACCCATCAAGGGATACGACACAACCGTTCCGGGTAACTATGTCGTGTTGGCTATCAGCGACACCGGCATGGGCATCACTGAAGACAATCTTGCAAAGATTTTTGAGCCTTTTTATACCAGCAAAATCATGGGTCGCAGCGGCACAGGGTTGGGCATGACGGTGGTATGGGGGACGGTTAAAGATCACCACGGATATCTGGACGTGAAGAGTGTTCCGGATAAAGGCACAACCATTACAGTCTTTCTTCCCGCCCTTAAGATAGAAGACTCAACGCAACCGATAAATCCCACGCCACAGGTGCACAAACAGGGCAAAGGGGAAACAATCTTGCTGGTCGATGACAGCCCAGAACAGCGATTGCTTGGAAAAAACATTCTGACCGTTCTGGGATATAGGATTGAGACTGTTGCCAGTGGTGAGGAAGCTTTGGCTTTTCTTAAAACACAGGCAGCTGAGCTTGTACTTCTCGATATGATCATGGAAGCGGGGATGGATGGGCTGGATACCTATCGGCACATTCTTGAAATTCGGCCTGATCAAAAAGTCATAATTGTGAGCGGATATTCCGAGACCGATCGAATCACTAAAGCCATGGAACTGGGGGTATGCAGGTATGTCAAAAAGCCCTATGGCCTGGAAGAACTCAGGACGATGATCCAGAGTGTGCTGGCAGACTGAAGGCAATTTTATGTTAAGCAATCATCAGCACTGAATCTATCACATCTTAAACCTGCTCAAAATATCCTTCGCAAAAGAGAAGCGCCAGCTTTGGCTCATCTTACACACCGGAGTCCACATCCAGGTCACCTTCTTGCTTAAAGCATCCAGATCGTAAGCCCTGCATCCTTTCTGGTTTTCTTCGATACGTTATATTTTCGTAACCGTTCACCGGGAAAGCTGAAAATCAGGTATAACCTCCGAGCTGTAAGCGTTTACCTGTGCCGAAGATGCGCGGAAGAGGTCCTTAAACTGTACAATTGGTACGTTTAATAACCGATGACAAAACAGATTCGGTGCTGGTGAACGCTTACATATTTTCTGACGACTTTTCTGTATTCAGGCCACATTAGCCCACGATAATATGGCTTTTTTATGCCCAGCCATTCCCCTCAAAACGTCCACATCATTGTCATTACGATTTTTTATATTTATATAACAATTAATCTTTCTCTTACGAATTGCCGATAAACTCATTGTACAAAGAGTTTGAACTCTATTTGGGCAATAATGTGATACTGATATAACATCGGAAAAGGAGAACAGAATGGACAAGTACAAGCGGCAACTCATTTTTTTAGTATATGCTTTCCTATTGAGATGGCCTATCTGGCTGCTCATCTGGCTCATCGGTTGCAGCGGAAAACTAAAGACCCTTTTTCTCATCTATCCAACAGACCACTCGGAATGTCTCGATTTTTGCCCCAACATTAAATGGTTGAGAAACTTCTTTTCCGGCCGCCCCACTCCTGCCGGCCTCATCATGGATGGCTGGCGTCCAATTGGTATATATCTTGTCATCCCTAATTCATCGATGGAGCTGATGCGAAAAAAGAATCGCCCTATGGTTGAGACTATCATCAAGCGGATGCTCTGGGTTAAAAAACTTACCGGAGCAGAGAACATAGGTTTGGCGGGACAACTTGGGCCAATATTCGAAAAACGCCACGGTATACCCATGGACCCACCCTTTTATAGCAGTACCTACGGCAATATTTTCAGTATTCAGAACGCAGTCAGTCATCTGGTAAACAGTGAACAGAAAAATCCCTGGCAGGTTTCAGTGTCAATTATCGGGGGGGGGTTGCTCGGAGAAGAGTTGCTGCAATATCTTACCGCCGATGGCTATCAGATGTCGATGGTTGATGTCAGATATACCAGAAAAGGAGATGTCAAATTAACCGATGGACAGGAAGCAGGCCGACAATTAGCCGATGCCGATCTCGTCATCAATCTTTTGCCCAGAGGCAAAGACTTTCTTAACTGTGAACTGCACCGGCAAATACCTGAAACAGCCACCATCATTGATTTCTCCCGTCCGCCAATCACCAAGGAAAGCGTCCCCCAGAGGGTGGTTATGGGCAACAGGGTGCAAAGCAGCGGCATTCGCTTCGTTATGAGGCTCCCAGGTGGCTGGAAGCGACACGAGCTGCCTGCTTGCTCCATGCCGTCTCTGCTGGCCTCGCTTGCCGGTCTACCCATTCGAACTCTAGAAGATTTACGTCTTGCTGCGAGACAGTTCCGGTTCGGCACTGCCCTGGCAGGCGCCCCACTTCCGGCATACCAAACTGCCTGGAATAATTTTCGTGAGCTT
>CBDTUM010000031.1:0-36579 GCA_965363495.1 uncultured Desulfopila sp. | reverse complement strand
ACCCCTGTTACCGGCGTGAGAGGCCAGTGTCCTAGGCCACTAGACGATGGGGCCAAATTGTGCTGTCTTATAACTGAGACTGCAGAGCTTGTCAATACTTTGTTGGTGGTATTAGATTCGTTTTTCTGCCTGTACTGCGTCTCATGGTGACTGTGGTGTTTGCTGCATTCGCTTTATATTGCCGCGATTAAAGCGTCGCGTAATGGTTTGCAGCTGTTCCGCTACGGCTGAGGTTAAAAAATCGCCACTGCAGCGCCATCTCCAGTTTCCTTCGGCAACACCCGGAGTGTTCATTCTACAGTCACCACCAAAGCCTAAAATATCCTGAAGAGGGAAGACGCATAATATGCTGATGGATGATTGAGCCAGAAAAATTAAATCGTGGTGACTTTCCCGTTGATCGTGAGGATCTCTGTTGGCAATCAGTCTAATATTTTCCCGTTGTTGGTCATCGAGCCTGTCGCTGAGAAACCAACCAACGGTCGTGTCATTGTCATGGGTTCCGGTATACACTACATTCTGCGTTGAGGTGAAATTATGGGGGAGGAAGGTGTTGTCGAGATTACCGTCAAAGGCAAACTGCAGAACCTTCATCCCGGGAAAGCCAAGCTCATCTCGCAGCGTTTCCACCTCGGGTGTTATTATGCCCAGGTCTTCTGCGATAATATTAACAGGACCGAGTTTGCCAATTATCCGGGTGAAGAAATTCTTACCCGGACCTTTCAACCACTGACCATCAACCGCGGTTGGACATTCTTCCGGAATCGACCAATACGACTCGAATCCCCGGAAATGATCGATGCGGGCAATATCGACCAAAGTAAACTGGTGGGCCAGTCTATCCGTCCACCATTGCAGCAATTCCTCATGTACCCGCTTATCGTCGCTCTGCCAATTGTAGAGAGGCGTTCCCCAGCGTTGCCCCGTCTCACTGAAATAGTCTGGCGGGACACCGGAAACATGAGTTGGACGAAGGGTTTCCCTGTTTAAAGTGAAAATGTCCTGATGTGCCCAGACGTCGACACTGTCGTAACTGACATAGATAGGGATATCCCCGAACAATTGTATGCCTTTTTCCTCAGCATAATTGCGGAGGAGACTCCATTGCCGGAAAAATTCATATTGTTCAAAACGATAGTAGTTAATCCGTTTGGTGTGCTGGTTTAAGAATTGCTCAAGCTCGGTCTCTGACCTGGTTGAGAGCTTTTGGGGCCAGGAAAACCAGCCAGCATTATTGTATAGCTCTTTGGCGGTCATAAAAAGTGCGTAGTCATCAAGCCAGAAATTTGCCGCCAGAAAATCTGCATATCCGGGAAAATTGTCTGGATGAAACGAGCTGAATGCTTCTTGCAACAGCGTTTTCTTGAATTCTTCGACCTGATGATAGTCGGTCAGATACGGTGAAAAGTCGGGAAAATTAGCAAGAGTTGATTGAGAAATAAGACCTGCTGCAAAAAGAAGCTCCGGGGATATCAGTAAACAAGATCCCGCAAAGGCGGAACTACTCATATAGGGGGAGTAGTCGAAAGGCGGATGTATCGGACCCGTAGGCAAAAACTGCCAGTAACTTTGGTCGCAGGCTACCAGGAAATCGATAAAATTGTAACTGGAAACGCCAATGTCGCCAATCCCGTAAGAGGATGGCAAAGATGTTATATGGGCAAGAATTCCGCTGGATCGTCGGTCTATCATTGTTATGTCTCAAAAGGAAAAAGTTACTGGAAAATAAAACGAATGTCGTTCCTTGTATCTCATATGATCGATGCTATATTATAACTGCACATAAGAAAAATTGGGATATATTTACCGAGTTGCCGGAAAGGCGTATATTTAAAAATTGATTTTTACGTTCAAATACTGTAATAGTGTAGTCTTTTGAAAACTACTACACGCTAGCGAGGTCTGTCTCGTCGGCTTTTTTTTTGCCCAATAAAATCTTTAAAGATCGCCTTGTTGTCCTCTCGAGACTATTGTGACTATACGCTTCGTGCGAGGGTACAATAGATAGTTTTATTAATTCAAGAAATGGAGTGGTTGTCTGGTGCTGCCTGAACTTAAAGAAAACCTTATAAAAGCAGGGAAAGAAGAAGGCTGTATTAGCTTTGATGATCTAAATGAACTTTTACCGGATGAGATAAAAGATCCTAATGAAATTGAGTCTATCTTCAACTTTCTTGGTGCACATTCAATAGAAATTGTCACCGTTGAGGAAAATGGTGAGAAGCGTACTTTGTCCGGAGAAATCTGGGAACGAGATGATGCATCGACCTCTAGTGGTAATCCAGAGGATGAGATGTCTCTACCCGATGAGGAAACCCATGAAGCGGAAGAAACGACCACCACCTATCTTCGGGAGATGGGCCGATTCGATCTGTTGACACCGGAAGAAGAGGCAAAGTACAGCAAGACTATTCGTCAAGGTTTTGAGGCGATTATAGCGGCGATTCGTGAAGATACTTCCGGTACCAAAGAGATGCAACTGCTTTGTGAAAGGATAGATCTCTGGGAAAAACGAGATCCGACCCTCAAGCCGAAAAAGCAACAGCTCAATTTTATGCGGTACAATGTTATTAGTGCTGCGAAGAAATACAATGATATCAGGGATCTGTTTGAACTTCAGGCCAAGCTTGAAGCGTACAGTCGGTCGATTGAAGTAGCGAAAGACACCATGATCAGGGCTAACCTGAGACTGGTGGTGTCCATCGCCAAACGATATATGCATCAGGGCCTCACCCTGGCCGATTTGATTCAGGAAGGTAATCTTGGTCTGATGCGGGCTGTTTTTCGTTTCGATTATACCAAAGGCAACAAGTTTTCGACCTATGCGAGCTGGTGGATACGCCAAGCCATTACTCGGGCAATTCTTGACAAAACCCGAACGATTCGGCTGCCTGTGCATTTTCTTGAGCTGAGAAGCCAGTTTTTCAAGGCTTTTTATGCACTGTTCAAGGAACTCGGTCGAGAGCCGACTCCTTTGGAGATATCCAATGCGACAAATTTACCGATGGATAAAATCCTCTCGATTCTGGAAGCGTCACGTGAACCTATTTCTCTAGAGACACCTGTGGGCGATGATGATTCGACCTTGGGCGATTTTCTTGAAAATCAGGAATCTCAATCTCCCTACGATGCGGTCCAGACCAGAGAACTGTCCGGGCGGGTGAATGATATTCTCGAAACTCTCAGTGAAAGAGAAGAAAAAATTATTCGCCTGCGTTTTGGTATTGGAGAGAAGGCGGAGTATACTCTCGAGGAAATCGGCAAACTTTTCAATGTGTCCAGAGAACGCATCCGGCAGATTGAGAAAAAAGCCCTGAACAGGTTGCGTCACTCCAGCCGCCGTGAGAAACTAAAGTTTTTCATAGACTGATCATCTTTACATAACGGAAAAAGCCGGGTTAGAGCCCGGCTTTTTATTTGATTGTGGAAAATTATATTAACAGGGCCGGATTTGGAAGAATTCTGGACAAGGTCAAAGCATCGGAAAGACTCAGTTTTGCCGAGGGTCGAGCGCTGTATAACAGCAATGATATCCTTGCTCTTGGCTACCTTGCCAATATCGTTCGTAACAGGTTGAATGGTGATAACGCCTACTTCATCTATAATCAGCATATTAATTACTCCAACATCTGCACTAACCTTTGTAAATTCTGCGCTTTCGGTCGCGAAAAAGATTCCGATCTCGCATATGAGATGAGTGTTGAGCAGGTGAAGCAGAAGGTCAGAGACCGGCTTGACGAACCGATTACCGAAGTGCATATGGTTGGCGGCATTCATCCTGATCTCCCTTTTACATATTACCTGGAACTGTTACGGGGGATTAAGGATGTGCGACCTGCTTTGCATATCCAGGCGTTCACCTGTGTAGAGATAGCTCATTTTGCAGAACTGGCTGGAATATCGGTAGAAAAGACACTCGGCATGTTGATTGATGCCGGACTTGGTTCTCTCCCGGGTGGTGGGGCAGAGGTATTTAACCCGCGCATCCGTAAGCTGACCTGTGAAAAAAAAATATCTGGCAGCCTGTGGCTCGATATTGCAAAAATAGCCCACCGCCTCGGTTTGAACACGAATGCCACCATGTTGTATGGCCATATAGAGACCATTGATGAACGTCTTGAGCATCTTCAGGCGCTACGCGAAGCGCAGGATGAAACAAATGGATTCCTGGCTTTTATTCCCCTCGCTTTTCATCCGAAAAATACGGCAATGGCTGATATTTCAAAAGCAACAGGGATTGATGATCTTAAAAGTGTCGCGGTTGCTCGTCTCTTCCTTGATAATTTCCCACATATCAAGGCCTATTGGGTGATGATTGGCCCACAAATGGCCCAGGTCGCCCTCTCTTTCGGGGCCGACGACATGGATGGCACGGTTAAAGAGGAGGTTATTACCCATATGGCTGGTGCTGATACGGACCAGACCATAGGCAGCGCGACTCTAGTACGGCTGATTCGAGAAGCTGGCCGCGTTCCTGTGGAGCGCGATACGCTGTATAATGTCATTGAAGTACATCGCCAATAGTCAGAAAGAGCGGATAAATATGCAATTAGAAGAAATAGTTTATAATGTTTCTGCAGGTCTGCGTATCAGTGACGATGAATATCTGGTGCTGGAAAAAGAGGCTGATTTTTTGCAGCTCGGCATTCTCGCCAACTCCATCAGGCAGCGAAAACACCCGGAAAAGATTGTTACTTATGTCGTTGACCGAAATATCAATTATACCGATATATGTATTTCTGCTTGTAAATTCTGTGCTTTTTTCAAGCCTCCGGAGGACAAACAGGGATATCTGATCACCTTCGAGGAACTTGCCGAAAAAATCAGCGAAACACAGGCACTCGGTGGTACCCAGATACTCTTGCAGGGTGGTCTGCACCCGGGACAACCACTGGAATATTATGAAGAGATGCTCAGCTTCATCAAGGCTACCGGAATACACGTTCACGGATTTTCCCCTCCGGAAATTTATCATTTTGCCACTCTTTCAGGCTTACCCATAAAAACAGTTATCGAGAGACTCATAGCGGCTGGTCTTGGTTCTATTCCCGGTGGCGGTGCAGAGATTCTCAGCGATCGAGTGCGGCAGCTGACTGCACCTAGAAAGTGCACAGCAGATCAGTGGCTTGGGGTGATGGAAGAGGCCCATAACCAAGGCCTGCGAACCACGGCAACAATGATGTTTGGTCATGTGGAAACGACAGGCGAGCGGCTGGAGCATCTACACCGACTGCGCCAGCTGCAGGACCGAACCCAAGGTTTTACGGCTTTTATCCCCTGGCCGTTTCAGCCAGGCCATACGGTGCTTGCCGAGCTCGAAAAAACGACTGCTTTTGCTTATCTTCGTATGCTGGCGCTGTCCAGAATCTATCTCGATAATTTTACCAATATTCAGGCCTCCTGGGTTACGCAAGGACCGAAAGTTGCGCAACTTTCACTCTCATTTGGGGCCAATGATTTTGGCAGCACGATGATTGAAGAAAATGTGGTAGCGGCAGCAGGTGTTAGTTTTAAATTATCCGAGCAGGAAATCAGGCGGCTTGTCATTGATGCAGGTTTTCTGCCGAGGCAACGACTGATGGATTATACACTTGTAGCAGAGCGTTAATGTATACCATCGGACCGTAACAAAAAACATGGTAATTATTTCCGCCCCGTGGGTTGTCCCTGTGGCCGATCCGGTTATCCGGGATGGTAGCGTCGTTGTTGCCAGGGACCGTATAGTCGATATCGGCAACAGAGCCGATATTATTGAAAAATATCCGCAATCCCATGAAATAACATACCCCTGTGTGCTCATGCCGGGGCTGGTCAATGCACACATGCACCTGGAACTCACGCATCTGGCAACGAGCTGCCAATCGATGCCTCTGCCGAATTTTACCGAATGGATAGACGAGCTGATTGTACGGAGAGCGAGCAAGAAAGAATGCCGAGAAGAAATCGTTGCCGCTTTTACCGAAGCCCTCAAGGGACAATATAACTCAGGGGTTGCACTGATTGGCGACATCGGCAACGAGTATTATGATGCGTTACATTGTGATGGTGACAACCTGCGACCAAAAGTTGTCAGGATGCTTGAATTACTCGGGCCAAACAAGGGTGCTTGCCAAATGGCGATGGAGAACCTCAAGCAACTCGACGATCAACGAGCCGCAACCGGCCACGCTCCGTATTCAACCGCACCTGATCTCCTTGTAAAAATAAAAAAGAGATGCAACCGACTGCAGCATATTTTTTCTATCCATGCCTGCGAAAGTGTTCATGAACGTGAATTTGTTTCAGCCGCTACCGGAAGTTTCCGCGATTTTCTGGAAAAGAAAAACAGCTGGGATGGCGTATTTCCTTTTTCTGAAACTGATTTTTCAGGTACCATTCAATATTTTGCTCATCTTGGTCTGTTGGATGACAAGACCCTGCTTGTGCATTGTGTTCATGTTTCTGAACAAGAATTGCAGGTGATCAAGGAGAGTGACGCCAAGATCTGCCTTTGTCCAGGCAGTAACCAGTTCCTGGGATGCGGGCATGCGCCGGTGGAGCAAATGGTAGCTCTTGGTCTGTTGCCTGCGCTGGGCAGTGATTCCGCTGCCTCGAATCAGACCCTCGATATCTGGCGTGAAATGCAGCTCCTGGCAACACAGCACACAACTATTGCGTCAGCAGATATCCTGGCCATGGGGACAATGGGTGGGGCCGCTGCACTGTTATCTGAAGCAGAGTTTGGTTGCCTTGCCGTTGGGCAGAAAGCGAAATTTATCCATGTTTCTTCAACGGTTCTCCACAATTGCGCAGATAGTTCACAAATTGTCGACACATTGGTTTTACATGGCAAACCAGCCGAAATTGAGTGGGTCTCAACCGTTTATGATTGAATTTGTAGAAAAACAGAGGTGCTGCATATGAAAGATTCAGAAAAAGCTATTGCCCGGATAGGCATGGTCAATTACCTCAACACTGCGCCCATCCATGAAAAGTGGAAAAACACGGTACATTCTGAAAAATGGCAACTCGTAGAGGCTCCTCCAGCTACTTTAAATAAAAAACTGGCTGACGGAGATATTGACATGGGTTTTGTGTCCAGCTATGAATATGCCCGTCATCCTGAAAAATATAAAATACTTTCAGGGCTTTCTATAAGTGCCAATGGCCCGGTTGGATCAGTCTTGCTTTTCTCCCATGTGCCCATGAACCAGCTTGACGACGCACCTGTTCTGTTCAGCGCCCAGTCGGAAACCTCAGTTAATCTGGTCAAGGTCCTTCTTGAAGAATTTCAAGGGGTACAGCCATCCTATTCGACCGGTGATCTACAGCATCCAATAGACGAAAAGTTTAAAGCAGTGTTGGCAATTGGCGACGATGCGCTGCGGTTGGCCGAGAAATCGACGTTTCTGTATGAGTATGATCTCGCGGATATCTGGAAACATAAAACCGGACTGCCTTTTGTTTTTGCCCTCTGTGTTGTTCGTGATGAGTTTTGTGTTGCACACCCCGAGATGTTGGCTGAAATCCATCGCGAACTGCTGAGATGTCGAGACGAAGGAAAAAGAGATCTCGAAGAAATATGTGTACTTGCTGCTCTACGGATACCCATGTCCAAAAAAAAATGTTACCAATACCTCAACGCAATAGAATATGATCTTGGTGAACAGAAACGTAAAGCATTGGAGACCTTTTTTGGTTTTTTGATCAAACGTGGCGATATTGACAAGGCAGCTTTACCATTAAAAATTTATGCCAATCTTCAATAAGGACGAGAGGCATATTCTTTGACCAGGGCCGAGAATCCATTGTTTGAAAAAGTAAAAGATACCGGTCTGCATATACCCAATTGAAAGTGATGGAAAAATTAGCTGTTATTGGCAAAAAAATGGTGATTTTGCTGGAAATGATCCAGTTCAAACTGACCGTCTTTGCCCTCCCGTTTGCATTTACCGGTGCATTTCTTGCCACGCGTGGCGTTCCTGCGGCCAGCGTATTGTTGTGGGTCCTTATCGCCATGGTTGGAGCCAGAACGTGTGCCATGGGATTTAACAGAGTCGTTGATCGCAAGTTTGACAAAGCCAACCCCCGAACAGCAACCCGAGCTCTACCTGCAGGTGAGGTACGGCTCCTTGAGGCCTGGGCGATGATTGTTTTTTCGGGTGCGCTGTTTCTGTATGCCTGTTGGAACTTAAATCAGCTGACCCTGATTCTGTCTCCTTTTGCCCTTGGCCTGACACTGTTTTATTCTCTTACTAAACGATTTACCCTTTTTTGCCACCTGATTCTTGGCGTGGCTTTAGCCTTTGCCCCTTTAGGCGGCTGGGTCGCCGTACAGGGCAGTTTGGCTGGTTATCCCTTTGTCCTCTCAGTAGGGGTCATCTTCTGGGTGGCTGGTTTTGATACCATTTATGCCTGCCTTGACGCCGATTTCGATCGGCGAGAGGGGCTCCATTCGCTGCCTTCGCGCATGGGTAAAAAAAATGCGTTTCGTCTGGCCGGCGTCTTTCACGTTCTGGCATTTGTTTTTTTTACCTTGACTGGCTATCAAGCCAGCTTGAATATTTTTTATTACTTAGGGCTCGTTTTGGCTGCAGCGGCATTGCTCTATCAGCATATGCTGGTTCAGCCCGAAGATTTATCGCGTATTAATGCGTCATTTTTTTCAATGAACGGTTTTATTAGTATTATCCTGTTTTTTGCCACCTGGCTTTCTTTGGCCACTATCGACAATTGAGATGGCTCGGCCGATTCTGCACACCGGTATTATACTGGCTGGTCTGTTCCTGCAGGCGTCAATTTCCTGGTCGGCTGATACTGCTTCGTCGGTAATTGCTGCGCCTGTTCCGCCATCAGGGGTTATCGAGTCGCAACTGCTGCCAATCGGCTATTCCGGACATGAGAAGCTTGTCTACGATGTCTCCTGGACCGGAGGAATAAAGATCGGTGAGCTTCGCCTTAATGTCAATGCCACGCCGGGAATTGAAGACGGTTACGAAATCAGGGCCGCCGTCTCTACAGTAAATGGGGCCATGAATCTTATTTATCCCATTGAAGATCTCCATGTAACCAAGGTAAAAGGCCCAGAGAGATTGCCCTATCATTACGAGGTATGGCAGAGAGAAGGTTATAAATATCGAGCGCACCGAGTGATCGAATACGATCAGCAAAAGGGATATATTCGATATATGAAAAATGACAGGCTGGAGGGGGAGTATCATGTTGATGGACAAACGAACAATGAATTTTCGTCCTTTTTCAACAGTCGGTTAATGCCTTTTATCGTCGGTGGCCGATTTGTAGTGCCGACCTTTGCTGATAAAAAAAGGGTAAACGTTGTTGTTCATGCCGTAACGAAAAAAAAAATCGAGCAGACCATTATTGGCCCGGTGATGACAGTTGCGATCATGCCGGTTCTGTCCTTTAAGGGCTTATATGATAAGCAGGGTGACACCGTGATCTGGTATACTGATGATGAATGCCGGGTTCCAGTTCGTATCAATTCCAAAATCATTATAGGCTCTTTGACGGCTGAATTGAAAGAATACGATAATCCTGCCTGTACGCGGTATCATGAAGTGAGCAGATAAAAACAATAAAAAAACAAAAAGAACTGATTTTAAGGAGTAGCAACATGACAACACCGGTACTCACCACCGATTTCCCAGCACTGATCCTCAAGCACAGAGGAAAAGTCCGAGATATGTATGGCATACCCGGTCATGACGACAAATTACTCATGGTCGCAACAGATCGTATTTCAGCTTACGATGTTATTATGAACGACGCCATTCCCGGAAAAGGGGCCATTTTAACAGAGCTTTCCCTTTTTTGGTTTGATCTGCTGGGTGATATCGTTGAAAATCATCTTATTACCGCTGATGTCAACAATTATCCCGAGGTATGCAAGGCTTATGCAGAACAGCTGCAAGGCCGGTCGATGCTGGTAAAAAAGACCAAACCGCTATCCATAGAATGCATCGTCCGCGGCTATATTTCCGGATCTTTCTGGAGTGCCTATAAAAAGGATCCGCTGGTCTGTGGTTTTCAGCTGGCCAAGGGAATGCAGGAGTCGGATAAATTTGTTGAGCCACTTTTTACCCCATCGACCAAAGCGGAGCTTGGCGATCACGATGAAAACATCTCCTTGAGCCAAATGGAAGCAATTGTCGGTCCGGGCAGAGCGCAAGAGATAGCCGATATTTGTCTGGCACTGTATAAAAAAGCTGCTGACTATGCCCTTTCCAGGGGTATTATCATCGCTGATACAAAATTTGAATTAGGCGAAATTGATGGCAGGCTTATTTTAATAGATGAGGTTCTCACCCCCGACTCATCTCGTTTTTGGCCGATAGATAGTTATCAGCCGGGTCGGTCCCAGCCGAGTTTCGATAAACAGTTTCTGAGAGATTATCTCTCTTCCTTAAGCTGGGCAAAAAATCCACCTCCGCCGCCTCTGCCTGAAGAGATTACCGAAAAGACAAGGTTGAGGTACCAGGAAGCAATGCAGAGGATTACTGGTAAACAGTAAATTGTATACGTCTCATCTTTGCAATGTCATTGTCTCTTTATTGATGCAGGAGTGCAGCACGCCCTCAAGATACTGTTCTTTACACTCGTAACTGGATTCCTGCAGGATGCGAGGCCTTACCTGCCAGAGCCTTCTCTAGTGTCTCGTCGGCCTTCCAAAAGAAGATGCGGTGGATAATATCCACCGCATCCTGAGAATTGCCGGCCGGTCTCGGTGCCTAGCGAAGTCTATTTTGAGCCCGCTGTCGGTGATCGCGAAATCTGCTTGCCGATACTACCCTCAGATGTGCTTATTTTTTCACTTTTTGGCGGGAAAAACTTGAAGGTGGTAGTTTCTTCATGCCATCGAAAAGATGGTAGAAGGCCATTATCGGATGCTTCCATATCATTCTTGGACCGGCATAGCGCATTATTTTTTTTGCTTTGGCCTGCATTTCTTTCTTATAACAATGAATGGGACACTTGCCACAAGTCAGCTTTTGTTCGGCAAATGGACAACGGGCGAGCCTTTGCCCGGCATACTCGAGAAATTGGGTACAATCTTCGCAAAGCGCACCGGCGTGCGTTTCCGGATAATCATGGTGCTTGCGGCAATAGATTCCCACCATGGCCGTTATTGTTTTCAATTCTCGATTAATACGATTAGAAGAGGGCATGGCTCATTTCATTGATTAGAATAGTCCTGCACGGATTATAAATGGCTGTTTTTATCAAGCGACGAGCTATTTTATGCCGGAAAAATTGGGATGATTTAGCTGGAGTTGATCGACGATTACATCGCAAACCTGGTCTTGGGTCAGCGTCGAACTCTCTACGGTTATGTCGGCATATTTCTCATAGAGCACCAACCTCTCTTCAAAAAGATCCTGAAAGCTCTGGTCGGGTCGTTTCGCCAGGCCTCTGGTCTGGTAATTGTGGATACGCTGGTCCAGAGCTGGTAGGTCTGCATGGAGAAAAACAATAATTCCATTTTTTTTAAGATGCATCATCGCCGGTTCGCTATATGCGGCGCTTCCGCCTGTTGCGACGATATGATCGTGGCAGTGTACACCGAGGAGCACCCTTTGTTCAATTCCCCGCAGTGACATATGACCTTCTTTATCGACGATGTCCTGCAGGCTCCTTTTTTCGATATTCTGGAGTAAAATATCGGTATCGACATATCTTTTGGCAAGCATTTTTGCTAGGATTACTCCAACAGTACTTTTTCCGGAACCAGGCATTCCGATTAATATGATATTCGATTTTTGTGGGGTCATCTGGGTCTCCGGGGCATTGTCATTAAGGTCTGCTTTGACACACAGTAAAACAGGCGTTTTTTATCGCAACAGTTTATCTGGCGATTAGTATTTTCGGTGCGAGATTGCAATTTTAGTTTAGGGGATATGTAGGGTACTTATGCTATACTTCTTCTGATGAAAACGACCAATCATTATCAAGACAACAAAAAGCAACGCTCTCTTTACATTGGAGATAGAAGATATGCAATTTTTTACAAACCTCAAAGAATGGTTTGTGGCAACGCATCTACAAGAGCAGGTTCAAGATGTCGATTTAGTGGGACTCTTTACCAACCCGTGGTTTATTATTCCCTTTGGTCTGATGCTTTGCTATATGCTTTTTAGGCAAAAATGGAAAGATCTTATTATTATAACCATATTTGTCGCCGTATGGTGGGTGTCCGGTACGGACTATATGAATTCTCTTCTGGTAAACGGGGAGATACAGATGGATAAAATTCTACCTGTCATTTTTGGCGGAGCTACAGTTTTAGGTTTTGTTATTTATCTGTTGTTTGGCAGATCAGATTAATCAGGATACTTATGCAGTTTAGAAATGGAATATTCATCATAACAGAGGAAAATCGTTGTCCTCTGTACAATGTCCGCGAAGAATTGAAGTTAAGTGAGGGCATACTGTCCTTACCTGCGGGTAAACCGTCATGTTTGACCCTCGCCAAGGAGCTGATTGAGATTGCGTCTGCCGGGGGCAGTTATGAAAATTATTCCCAGGGGATGAACCAAAAGGCCAAATTCGAATGTGGCGGCTGTGCGGGACTTATTCGCTTTGAATACAAAAAAGATAAGGGCTTTGCAACGCTGCAGATGAAACTACTGGCTGCCGCCGAGCGGAGGGATAAGATAAAAGGAACAAGTGCTTTCGCTGGGCTTTTAAGTTCCGTGGAGATTTTTTCCACACTTTCTCCCGAAGATCTGCTTGATCTTGCCACTCTTCTTGAACTCAGTGAGTTTCCATGGCAGTTTCCTATTGCTCAAAAAGGTGATCCGGGAGATCGGCTGTTTATCCTTTTATCCGGCAAGGCGGAAGTTATTGATGACCATGGGATAGCTATTGCCGAATTGAAAAAAGGTGAGGTTTTCGGTGAGATGAGTCTGCTTTCCGGGGACCGCGTGTCCGCGACCATCATGACGGCTGAAACATGTCACGTTGCTGTAATGAATCAGAAGAACTTCCGGCATGTACTGAATCGCTTTCCTGTTCTCCAAATATTTTTCTATAAGCTTCTTGTCAGCAGGATAACAAAAATGAACATGCAGCGGGCAGAAGAGTTGGCTTCCGGGATGGTTGGCCAGCTCTCGGATATATCGCCTGTAGAGCTCTGCCAGATGATTAATGCTAATCAAAAAACTGGTAAACTCACTCTTGAGAGCGATGAAAAAAAGGCTGTGATTATGTTCAATGAGGGAGAACTGGTCTATGTCGAACTGGATGACCTGGTGGGCAAAGAAGCCTTCTACCTGCTCCTCACAATTGACACCGGGCGGTTTAATTTCAGTCAGGGCTTATCAGTCAGGGAAAAATCGTTTGACGTTCTTGGTGGGTTTATGGGCATGCTCATGGAAGGAATGAAGCGGCTTGATGATACCTTTTGATGATGTAAACCCAGTATACAATACCATTGTAAATCCAGCACTCTGTTCAATGCTCCTTGATGAAGATAAGGATCTTGAAGCAGATTGTTTTCTTGCTAAAACCAAAAAAATAATCTGTAAGGTGCTCACACCCTGCAGTAATGTATAGAAAGACTAACGATATTTTTTTCGCCTAGGTACATTGATAATGAGCAGAAGACAACTGAAAAAAGATGTCATGGCTCTCTTGCATAAAATGAGCCTTGCAGAAATAGTGCCTCCCTTGAAAAACTATCCGGCGCATAGTCTGCTCAATCCCCTGTTTATTGCGCTTTGCCACCCCGTTGAGAGAGTGCGATGGAATGCGGTGCTTTGTTTCGGGTGGCTGGTCCCGGCCATTGCTGAAAAAGAACTGGAAGCAGGTCGGATTGTGATGCGCCGTTTTCTCTGGTCACTCAATGACGAGTCGGGAGGGATTGGCTGGGGGGCGCCTGAAGCGATGGCGGAAATAATGTGTCATAGCCCTGTGCTTCGTCATGAATACCTGCATATGCTTATTTCGTATATGCGCGAGGATGGCGAAAATCTCTTAGAAGACGGAAACTACCTTGAATTGCCTTTGCTTCAGCGGGGACTGCTGTGGGGCATCGGCAGACTGAGCCAGGATCACCAAAAGGAGATGATCGAACGAGGGGTCGTTGATGATCTGCGTGCCTACCTCTGGTCTTCTGATATGCATGTGATTGGCTTAGCGCTCAGGTGTCTAGGCCTGCTCGGTGTTGCCGCCGAGGTTGATGACATGCAGCGATTCCAGGAATATAACGAAAAACTACATCTCTTTTTGGATAATGAAATAACAGAAATTTCAGTGGCAGAAATTGCCCTGCGAGTACTCAGTGTTAAATAGTTTCCATCCTGTTAAAGAATCCCTGTCGGCATCGGTGGAACTTTGCTGCCACCGAGAATAAATCCCCCGTCCATGCGCAGACTTGCACCAGTAATATAGGTGGCTTCGACCGCTAGAAAATAGACGGTATTGGCGACTTCTTCTGCAAAACCGGTACGGCCAAGGAGAATGTTGTCATAAATCGCCTGTTTTTCGTGTCCGGAGAGGTTTGCCCATCCTCGTGTGCCTTCACCATGCCTGCCTTGTATGAGGCCAAGCACCAGTTCGTTGACTCGAACAGCAGGTGCTGCCTGTCGGGCCCAGGTTTCGGTAAACGATTCTATGGCCCTGTTGGCGGCGCTGTAGCCGTCATTGAAGAAGACTGATGCCGGCCCGCTTCGCCCGGTGATACCGGCGATCGACGATATATTTACGACGGCCCCACCTGTCTCTTTTTGGAGAAGTGGGAAGAGGTGATGAAAAAGGAGCCATTTGGCCTTCACCGTTGTCTCAAACTCTATGTCCCACTGGTCAGCGTTATGGGGAAGATCATAGCTACCATGGACCACCGGCATGCCACCACGTTCGATATTATTAATAAGAAAACGTATCGATCCTGTCTGGCTGTCAATAAATTCGCTGAGTTGTTGTACTGCATTTTTTTTACGCAGATCGGTCGGGAAAATACGAAAATTGTAACCGGCGGCAGTAAACTCCTCTTCCATTTCGGAGATAGACTCTGGCCAGTCATATACCGGCAGGATAAGAGTCGCACCCTTGCCAGCAAATTTGCGGGCAATAGCCCGGCCTATTGGTCGCGAAGCCCCTGGGATGATAACTGTTTTTCCTTGCAGGTGCGTCATCTGGATATTTAGAAAATCGAGTTAAGGAATGGTTGCCTAGGTTCAGCAATCGGTGTATCGATATCATTTTGGCGTTGTAAGCCGAACATTGCCTGAATGTTATTGTCCATACACAGCCGATAGTCGTCGGTGGCAAGGATATTATTGTTGAGCGGATTTATCAGCCGGGCCGAAATATACAGTATCCGGTCGGTCCTGGAGATTGTTCCGACCAATATAGCCTGAGCCTGCTGTCCTGAACTGAGCTGGCTCAGGTCTCTGGTCAATATTGTTTCGCCGGATTTTGGTTCGATGCGAAGAGTGTTGGCAAGTTTCATCTCTCTGACCGTATAACCTAGTTGGACCAGCCTGGACGCGATGTGTTCCTGGAGGACACGGCCAAACTGCGAAGTTTGTTCCAGATCGTTATTGTCAACAAAGGTGGTAACCAGAACTGGCATATTCGGCTGTCGCGGTATGAGCGGTGGCATGGCTCTTTGGGCCAGATGATCAGCAATGTTATAGGAGAACCGGATCAAGTCGGTATCGCCTCCGAAAAGTGTTTCCAGTCGGGTGCAGTTAAGGGACGCGCAGCTGCTGAAAAATAAAAGCATACTGCTCAGCGCTGCGAGGGTAATGAGTCGCGCGACTAAAAAATGCTTCGATACTAAGAATGAAAGGTTTTTTCTTTGCATGGCTCGATGGTTCTCTACAGTGCTGCTCCAGAAACGGTTTTTTCCCCAGTATCATTTTTGCCTGGCGCGGCGATGATAGATGATAGCTGAGCAAGGTTCTCCGGTTGCTTCGTCGTTTTTTTACTGGAAAGTTTGATGGTTTTTGCCTGGGGCATACTCTCTTGATATTGGTAGAAATCTTTATCATTAATATAATAGATATCGGACGCCCTGAAAAGATATTGACTATTGGTTATCATTGATGTCGTTATAATTACCTCGTAATGGCCATTGGTTACCAGGCTGGTATTGGCGACATCGGCAGCAATACCTGCAGCAAGGAGTATTACATCGACGGGTGCATTACGTAATACCATTACCGCTGCAGACAGCCCGGTCAGCAGGCCTGGCTGCAGGGTGCGGACCCTATCACTGTTGTGATAAACAACCTGCACCTTATAAAAAACCTCGATTGCTTCCTGGCTGACACGACTTTTGGTTGGTACGCCATAGCCAAAAATATTGGTGATGAGTAAATCGTGGAAGGCTTCCCTGAAAGTGCTGGTTTCATTGGCCTGACAGGACGAATTCTCATCCCCGCAGGTTTCCTTGACAAAGACGGCCTTGTCGTGGTTCTCGGTCAGGATAAGCTGGTTATTAATGCGATTGGCCAGATCTGCTGCCAGCAAGTCCCAATGGGAAGCAGCCTGCATTTTTTTTTGTTGCGCATAGGGGTAACTGATCGGTTCCGGGATTCGGCTGCTGCAACTGCAGAGCAAGAAAGTGACCAGAACGCAGATATAAGACGACCGCATAGAGAATCTCCGCTGACTTTGAACTGTATAGTAGTGCATAGAAACTCTATCGGACGCTCGGCAAAAAAGTAAAGAGAATTCTGTGATTTTAAAGATCTCCCCCGAGAGTGATCTTGTAAAAAACACGGGACTCTCACTCAAGAGATATTATACTATCAGGAGAGGTAGGAAATTGTTACCTTAATACATGATAATCTCGTAAAAAAAACATTACGCCAAGGGCGCTTGCTGCAGTCGGACAATAACGTAGATGGCAATTGTTATGCTCTACGGGTAGTTCTTCCGGTTTTATGCTTTATCCAGATCGACTAGAGCCGACTCTCTCTCCACATTTTCACAGCCAGTTAAAATAATGTCCATTGATCTTCATATCCATTCGACTACTTCTGACGGGACCATGAGTCCTGGCGAACTTGTTCATTATGCTCAGAAAAAGGGGTTGTCGGCAATTGCGATTACCGATCACGATACTATTGATGGTGTTGATGAAGCCTTGGCTGCAGGCCAAAGTATTGACCTGGAAGTCGTGCCGGGTATTGAATTAAGTGCCAAATATTGTAGTTATAACGTTCATTTACTTGGGTATCTCCTCGACTGTCGACATAAGGAATTACATGTTGCCTTGGGCCAACTTCAGGCTGGCAGAATTGAGCGAAACAAAAAAATTCTTGTTAAGCTCAACCAGCTTGGTTTGAAGCTCCAATTGCATGAACTGGAAAAATCCGCTGGCTCTGGACAGACCGGTCGACCGCATATAGCGAGACTTATGGTGGAAAAAGGTTTTGTCCAATCAATGGATGAGGCTTTTGAAAAATATCTTGGTCATGGGGGACTTGCCTATACCTCCAGGTTCATCTATGAGGCCAAAGAGGCCATTGGCATTATCCAAGACGCCGGGGGAATTGCTGTCCTGGCGCATCCTCTTCAACTCGATAAATCGGTCGACAACCTCGATCATGCGTTGCAGCAACTGTGCGAGATGGGACTGGATGGAATTGAGGTGTACTACCCCAACCACTCCCGATCATTCAGAAAACGGCTTATTGTTCTTGCTGACAAACATAGCTTAGTGATGACTGGGGGCAGTGACTATCACGGCAGTATCAGACCCGGAACAACCCTGGCCGGGGGGAAAAATGTGTCCGTTCCGGCACAGCTGCTCGTCGCCATGAAACAACGCGCTAAGGAAAACCGGAATAACAGAAATAACAAGGGGAAAAAAGGATAAACATGACGATGTATTCGATCCTGGTAGTAGATGATGAACCGAACTATCTCATCGTCCTGTCGGAGCTATTAAAAGATGAAGGTTTCGAAGTTTTCACAGCCTCTGATGGGGAGCAGGGACTGAAAATTATCGACGATGTAGATCTCGATATTGTCATTACTGATATGCAGATGCCCGGTATGAATGGGTTGCAGTTTTTAGATAAAATAAAGGCCAAACACCCGGATCTACCGGTTATTGTCATTACCGCTTTTGCTGAAGTCGACAAGGCTGTCACGGCAATGCAGGCCGGGGCGTATAACTATCTTGCCAAGCCGTTTTCCAATGATGAGCTGATTATTACCTTGAAAAAAGGTGCCCAGCACTACTCTCTCATTCGAGAAAACACCCGATTACGAGATGAAATTAAAGGCAAAAGCGGCTTCAGCGGCATGGTCGGCAAAAATCCGAAGATGCTCCAGGTATATCAGCTTATAGAAAAAGTCTCTCCCACCCACGCCTCGGTACTGGTAACCGGTGAGAGTGGAACGGGTAAGGAGCTTGTCGCCAAAGCAATTCATATGAATAGCCCACGAGAATCTCAACCATTCATTGCCGTCAATTGTGCGGCGCTCTCGGATAATTTGCTGGAGAGCGAGCTGTTCGGCCATGAGAAGGGTGCTTTCACCGGGGCGATCAGTATGCGCAAAGGGCGCTTCGAGCTCGCTGACCAAGGCACGATATTCCTCGATGAAGTCGGGGAAATCCCTCTTGCACTGCAGTCCAAATTGTTGCGGGTTCTCCAGGAGAAGACCTTTGAGCGTGTTGGCGGCGGAAAAACCATTGAAGTAGATGTCCGTATCATCAGCGCCTCTAATAAGGATTTGCGGGAGGAAGTTGCCGGAGGTCGTTTCAGAGAAGATCTTTTTTACCGGCTCAACGTTATTCCGGTAAATTTGCCCGCCCTGCGAGAACGGATGGACGATATGCGACTTCTGGCTGATTTTTTTATCGCCAAATACCAGAAAGAACTTGATAAGCTGGCACTGAGAATTTCAGGAGATGCCATGAAACTGCTGATGAAACTGCCCTGGGAGGGTAATATCAGAGAGCTGGAAAACACCATCGAGCGGGCGGCAATTTTGTGCACGGGAGATGTTATTGAAGCCGAAGATGTTCAGCCGGACACCCTGTATAGTGAGGAGCGGGCGGCATGGGGACAGGAGATGGATCTGCGGCAGATAATTCCCGAAAATGCCGGACTGAACGAGGTGCTCTATGAGATTGAGAAAAAAATGCTGACGCAGGCGCTGGATGACACCGATTATGTGCAGGCTAGAGCAGCCGAAAAACTGGGGGTAACCAAGAGCCTGCTCCAGTACAAGATGAAGAAATACCAGATTCAAAAGAAAAAATAAGGAGGATCATGCTTTTTCTCCGGAAACCCCCCAGTGCAGTTTGTTGCGCAGGATGGTGAAGTAATCACGGGTAGAGGAGACGATAAGCTGCAGAGTTTGCCCTGCCGTTTCGATTTCCAGTTCGTCGCCGTCGCGCATTTCCCAGAAGGCCTGCCCGTCAATGATGATTTGGGCCTTTTCTGTGCCAGAACCAGCATGAAAACGGGTCATTATCCGCTTATCCGCCGGCAAAATAATTGGCCTGCTGCTCAGCATAAAGGGGCAAATTGGTGTAACTGTGATGGTAGCAAGCCCCGGATACACCAGCGGTCCGCCGGCAGACAGGTTGTAGGCCGTTGATCCGGTTGGGGAAGAAAATATCAAGCCGTCCGCTTTATAGGTGGTGATATATTCGTCATCGGCTTTGGTTGAGAGCTGGAGCAGTCGATCGAGAACATTTTTGGTGATGACCACGTCATTGAGTGCGTAGCGATAGTCGGTTGTCTGCTCCTTGGCGATTAGTCGCGTCTTGAGCATCAGCCTGTTTTCAATAGTCAGTTTTCCCGCCAGGATGCGCTCAAGAGCATGGAATGTTTCTTTTTCTGTGAGTTCGGTCAGAAAACCAAGGTTGCCGAGATTAATGCCCAGAACAGGAATAGCGTGTCGGGCTGCTTCTTCGGCTATATGCAAAAGTGTCCCATCCCCACCGAGGACAATAATCATATCGAGATGTGCGGTAATCTCATTGACAAAGACACTGATATCTCGCTCCTGTAACCATTTTGACAGGGTTTTTGCGTAACTATCAGATCTGGCGTCATCGATTTTGGTAATGATGCCGACTGTACCAATAACAAGGCTCGTCTCTGTTCTAAAGGGGGTTTTTTTGCCGGTCATTCTACTTTACCCAGCTCTTTCGAGCGTATCACCGCAGCTTCGACAATGTCCATAATAATGCCATGAAAACCGACTTTTTCAAGAACATGCATGGCGGTAATGGCCGTTCCGCCGGGAGAAGTAACCTTGCCCCGCAGCGCTGCCGGGTGTTCGCCGCTTTCTTTAAGTAGTTTTACCGAGCCGGAAACAGTCTGCAGTGCCAATTTTTCGGAAATAACCCGGGTAAGACCAGATTTAACTCCAGCGTCAATGAGGGCCTCCACGAACGAAAAGACATAGGCGGGTCCTGAGCCGCTGAGGCCGGTTACCGCATCAAGATGTACCTCGTCCAGGATAACGACTTCGCCTACGGCGAGAAAGATTTCTTCTGCTGCGCGCAATTCTTCGTCGCTGACATTGTTGTTTCTGCTGAGAGCGGATGCCCCTTCCAGGACTAATGCGGGAGTATTGGGCATAACCCTGATTATTTTCGTATCGTCTTGACCTATTATTTTCAGATAAAAAGAAATCGGCAGGCCGGCAGCAATGCTTATCATAATATGATGTGACTGGATGCGTTCTCGACAGTCCAGAAGCAGGGCTTTCATAGTCTGCGGTTTCACAGCAAGGATGACGATCCGGCAGTTTTCAAAAATCGGCACATTACTCTCGTAGGTCTTGACCGAGTAGGTCTGTTCCAGATGTTCGCGTCGGAAGTCATTGGGCTCGGCCACGAGGATGTTGTTTTCCCGGTACAGACCTGAAGCAATAATTCCTCTGATCAGTGCTTCAGCCATCTGGCCTCCGCCAATAAAACCTATATGCTGTTTCATAATTTTCCTAGGTTGAGAGAAGTATCTTTATGGAAAAAGAAGAAAAAATTTCTATGCAATCATAATCGGTTTCAAGTAAATATCAAATTCGATATATTTATTCAATCATTTACGATGATGATGGGATAAGCAAATGCAAGATTTGTCTAAAATCTGATAATAACAAAAACATAACGAGAGGAACGAATGATCCATAAAGATTTATTAGAAATTTTGGCATGTCCCCAGTGTAAAGGTCCGGTCAAGCTCAAAGAAGAAAAAGGGTTGGTGTGTGAAAAATGCATGCTGTTATATGAAATTAGAGATGACATTCCTATTATGCTCATTGATAAGGCCAAAAAAATTGAATAATATGTTTCATATTTATTAGACATATAAGGCGTTTAGCTTTTAAGAGCAGGTAAGACTGGTCGCACATCTGAAATGGAGGAAGAGTATGTCCATTGCTAAAAAATCTCATCAGTTGTTCGAACGCTTCACAGTTAAAGGAGACCATGCTAGCAGTGATTATTTTGGTTTGATAAAAGAACTGGTGGCTCATAAACGAACTGAAGGTGAGGCGTGGCAACTACCACTTGATTCGGCATACGAGTTGGTACGCCAGGAAATAGAGGAAAACAGCAGCAAACCAACTCAGCTGATTGCTTTTGGCACTTCCGGTTGGCGGGGAAAACTGGGTAAAGATATTTTTTGTCACTCCGTTGCACTGGTCACAACGGCAATTGTGCAAATGTATCAGGCCGTCGACAGGGAACCTGAACTCCGTTCTCTGCTCGGGGTAAAAAAACTGGCTGAAGCGAAAACGCGAGGGTGCGTGCTCGGTTTTGATAACAGGTTTGCCGGCGAGCTTTTGGCCTGCCAGGTGGCTTCTGTTCTTACCAGTGCCGGTTTTACCGTGCATTATGCAGGAGAGTCGACGACCGGAGTGTTATCTGCGGCGGTTCTGGAGAGGCATGCTGCCTTTTCGATTAACCTCACTCCTTCACACAACCCATTGGAATATGGTGGATACAAATTCAACGCAGCCGATGCCGGGCCTGCCGCATCGGAAATTACCGGGAGAATTACCGCCAACGCTCAAGCCCTTGCCGATGGGCATTTTTCCTATACCACAATACCATGCGTCACAGCGGGAGATATCGAGTCCCTTGGTCAAGTACAAAAATTTCAATCCCTTGATGCCTGGAGAAATCTGGTTAAACAGAACCACCACGCCCACGGCCTGGATCTTGATGCTTCAATTGGTGCATTCCTTAGCCGAAAGGATATTGTTGTCGCCGTTGATTGCGTGCATGGCGCCAGTCGGTTGCATATTCATGCTCTTTTCAATGATTGTGCAAGTTCCAGGTTGATACTGCTCCGAAATAGTGCCGATGTAACGTTTGGCGGGGTGGCCCCCGAACCATCAACTGCCAACATGCGGGAAGTTGTGCGTATTTTGCAGGAAAGAAAAGAACCGTTGAAGCTTGGCGCGATAATTGATCCAGACGGTGACAGGATACGTTTTACCGACGGAGAAACGGAAGTAAGCATGAACCAGTTTGGCGCCATGGCCTATCATTTTCTGCATGAATATAAAAAGAAAAAGGGCATGGTGGCCAAAACCGTTGCCACCTCAAATCTGGCCAACAGTATCGCAGAGAAGTTCCATGAAGAACTGTTTGAACCGAGTGTTGGGTTTAAAAATTTCAAACCGGTAATCGGCCGGGCTCTGGTTTATTTTGAGGAATCTGACGGGATATCGATTATCGGCCATACTCCTGAAAAAGATGCGTACATTGGTCTACTCCTTGCTCTGGAAATGCTGCTTATGACCGGCATGAACCTCGGCGATTATCTGCGTAGGATTGAAAGCGAATTTGGTGCTTTTTATCCGGATCGTGACGGGGTCGAGGTGCGTGTTAAGGGCGAAGAATTGCAATCGCTTCTGGCCGGTCTTGAAAAATATGGCGAAGGCAGCATGGTGGCGGTAGGCGCGACCTCCCGGCGCATCAAACAGGTCATTACCCTCGATGGTCGAAAAATGGTCTTTGACGATGGCTCTTGGTTGATGATACGCGCTTCCGGGACAGAACCCAAAGTCCGTTTTTATGTTGAATCCAGAACGTCAAGCGGAACCGTAGAGCTTGTTGCCGCCGCGAAAGCAATGCTGACTGAGATCGGAATTTTGTAAAGCACCTCGCCAAGCTGGTTGCCTTTTGTTGTTCAGGTATTATTGTCAGACTGTAGCAAAAAAAAAATATAATATTTTATCAAATTCAGGAGTTGTGTATGTGGGAATATACTGACAAAGTGCAACAGCATTTTCTTCACCCGCAGAATGTGGGAGAGGTTGCAAAGCCAAGTGGAACCGGTGATGTTGGCTCGCTGGCCTGCGGTGATGCGTTGAAACTGACGCTTAAAATAAATGAAGACGATATCATTACAGAGGCTAAATTTAAGACATTCGGGTGTGCAAGTGCCATAGCATCATCGTCTGTTTTAACGGAAATGGTAACCGGAATGTCTGTGGATGAAGCGGCAAAAATTACCAATGAAGATATAGCGAGTGCGCTGGGCGGGTTGCCTAAGGAAAAAATGCATTGTTCCGTAATGGGCCGTGAAGCGCTGGAGGCTGCTATTGCTGATTATCGAGGGCTGGTTTTACCTATGGCGCAAGGGGAAATCGTCTGCGAATGTTTCGGAGTCACCGATATTGAAATAATTAGGGCCATACAAGAATCGAGCCTTCGTTCCGTTGAAGAAATTACCAATTTTACCAAGGCCGGTGGAGGATGCGGTAAATGTGAGGATAAGCTCAGGGAGATCCTGCAAAACACCGTAAGCGGCAAGGCATCGGCAACGCCATTAAATTTGCAGGAAAAGCCGAAGAGAATGACCTCGCTTCAGAAGATTAAGAAGATAGAAGACGTCCTGGAACGAGAGATTCGGCCGGGTCTTAGAAAAGATGGCGGTGATATTGAGTTGATTGATGTAGATGGTGATTTTGTTATCGTTTCCTTGCGCGGAGCCTGTAAAAGCTGTCACAAATCGCAAACCACCATTAAAGAATATGTAGAAAAGAAATTACGCGAACTTGTCTTGGAAAGTTTGATCGTGGAGGAAGAGAATTAATGGCCTCGGAAACCGAAAAAATCGTCTATATGGATAACAATGCAACTTCTCAGGTCGCACCTGAAGTGGTTACGGCAATGATGCCCTATTTGACGGATTTATACGGTAATCCGTCAAGCATGCATACCTTCGGTGGTCAGGTTGGGGATGCAGTCAAGACGGCACGGAAAAAAGTAGCAACTCTGCTGGGGGCTGAACCCGAAGAAATAACCTTTACCAGTTGTGGTACCGAGAGTGATTCTACTGCTATCCTTTCAGCGATTCGCACCTTTCCTGAAAAGAGACATGTGGTCACTACCAGGGTGGAACATCCAGCGGTAAAAAGCCTCTGCGACACTCTGCAAACGGTCACTGGTCATAAATACAAAGTAACTCGGCTGAAAGTCGATTCGGAAGGTATGCTGGATATGGCCGAATACGAAGCAGCCCTCACTGACGATACAGCCATTGTCAGTGTGATGTGGGCTAATAACGAGACCGGTGTCATTTTTCCAGTCGAAGAGATGGCCTCGATGGCCCGGCAGAGAGGAATTCTTTTTCACACCGATGCCGTGCAGGCCGTTGGTAAAATAGCTATAGATCTTAAAACCCTCGATATTGATTTTCTGTCACTGTCGGGCCACAAACTCCACGCGCCCAAAGGCGTAGGGGTCCTCTATGTTAAAAGAGGAACGCTCTTCGTGCCTTTTTTAACCGGGGGACATCAGGAGAGTGGTCGCCGCGGAGGTACCGAGAATGTTGCCTCAATCGTTGCTCTTGGTCGTGCCTGCGAGCTTGCCGGCGAGAAAATGGTTGAAGAGAATGGACGCGTCAAACAGCTCCGCGATAAGCTCGAAGAAGGTTTATTGGCAAAAGTTCCGAAGTCCATGCTGAACGGGCACAAAACTGCACGCCTGCCTAATACCGCTAATATCAGTTTTGAATATGTCGAAGGGGAAGCAATTCTTCTGCACATGAATCAACACCGAATCTGTGCATCGTCCGGATCTGCCTGTACTTCCGGGTCTCTTGAACCTTCCCATGTCCTTCGGGCTATGGGAATCCCTTTTACTGCTGCGCATGGCTCGATTCGGTTTTCCCTGAGTGTCTATAACACGGAAGAAGAAGTTGATTTTGTTGTGGAAAAAATGCCGGCTATTATTGAGTCTTTGAGGAAAATGTCACCCTTCTGGGAGGGTTGAGAGGGGGAATAATCAAATTTACATTCTAATAATTTTTAATAAGTTTTAATTTAATCTTCCTATCTCCCGACAAGATCGAGATAGGAAGATTTTTTTTTGTGTTATTCCTCCTTATTTACAGGAAAAACTTTTATGTAGACGGATTGTGTGGTTTATTTTAGGAGTGTGATCGTTTTTGAACCGTTTTTGGTTGTGGTTCACAATTCTATGTTTTTAATGGTTATCGGTTATGGCAACAAGAAGTACTGTGGCACAGCGTAGATCCTCAATGAAACAGACCGTCAAGGATCAATCGGGTGCAGGAAAAACTAAGATTGGCGAGCTGTTAAGCAAGGCAGGCTATATAACCCCAACTCAGCTGGAAGCTGCCAAAAAAATTCTGCAGAAAAGTGGCGGTCGGCTCAGTACCATTTTACGGCAGTTGGAATATATAGACGAGAACACTGTTTTTACCTTTCTCAGTCGTCAGCATAATTATCCCGCAGTTGTTGTCAAAAACGAACCGCCCTCAAAAGAAGCCCTCAAACTACTGCCATATGAGCAGGTCAAAGAGTACCTGGCTTTTCCTTTGCGCATGGCCGGCAACACACTGCAGATTACCATGGCTGAACCCTCCAACTCGGCAGCTGTGGAGGAGATTCAGAATCTGGTGAATATGGAGTTATCCGTCTGTGTTTCGACAGAGAAGGATATTGTTGAGGCCTATCAGAAATATTACGGCATTGATGACGCTGAAGCGGATGCTTTTTTAGGTGTCAAAGAAGAAGCCGAAGAGGACCTCGATATAACCAATGTCGATGATTTTGGTTCGATCGTTGCTGAAGCCGCCGATGATTTTGAACTGGAAGTCGACGATATCGACGAAACAGGCGAACAGTTCGCCGCATCGGATGCACCAATTATCAAACTGGTAAACGGTATTCTGATCAAGGCCGTGCAGGATGGGGTGTCCGATATTCATATCGAACCCTATGAAAAAAGTATGCAGGTCAGATATCGTAAGGATGGTGCCCTGTTTAAAACGATGAACCTGCCTCTGACCATTAAAAATGCCCTGGTCGCCAGGATGAAGATTCTGTCCGGCCTGGATATTACCGAAAGAAGAGTTCCCCAGGATGGGCGTATAAAGATGCGCATGGGCAAAAATCGATCTGTGGATTTCCGGGTTTCGTCACTGCCCACTTTATATGGAGAATCGGTTGTTTTACGTATTCTGGATAAAGCATCATTGAATGTCGATCTCACCAAGCTGGGTTTTGAGGTAGAGACCTTTGAGATACTGAAAAGATGTCTCAGCAACCCCCAGGGATTACTTCTGGTAACTGGTCCTACTGGATCCGGTAAGACGGTAACCCTTTATTCGGCCCTTAACTCGATGAATAGTGAGGACATCAAAATTCTCACAGCCGAAGATCCGGTTGAGTTTAACTTTAAAGGTATTAACCAGGTGAATGTCCATCAAGAGGTAGGGATGACCTTTGCTGCCGCACTGAAGGCATTTCTCAGACAGGATCCTGATATCATCATGGTCGGTGAGATACGGGATATTGAGACTGCTGAAATAGCAATCAAGGCAGCCATGACCGGTCACCTCGTTTTCTCCACGCTGCATACCAACGATAGCCCCGCGACTATCGGTCGTCTGGTCGATATCGGCATTCCACCCTATATGCTTGCTTCTTCGGTGAGCATGGTGCTTTCTCAAAGGTTGGGCCGAAAATTGTGTACAAAATGTAAAAAAATTGTCGAATATCCAGCCGAGGAACTGATTAAGGTTGGCTTCCATGAAGATGAGGTGGCTGATCTGAAAATATACGGGCCGAACGGCTGCCAGGAGTGCAATAACCTCGGTTATAAAGGCCGGGTCGGATTTTTCGAGTTGATGGAGATCACTGAAGAGGTTGGTAAAGCGATCAGTGCAGAAGTTCCCGAAGACCAGCTGAGAAAAATAGCGGTCCAGGAGGGGATGACGCCGCTGCGTGAGGCTGCCCTGCAGAAAGTCAGAATGGGAATTACCAGTATTGAGGAAGCTCTGCGACGAACGGTCGCACACAAGGAGAGCCTTCCCGCGTATATGGTCAATCCGGATGAGGAGCGGTATGAAGACGGCGATGTCATTATCAGGGAGGGGAATAAAGATATAGATTTTTTCAAACTGATTCGTGGTGGTCTCACGGTCATTAAAGGTGGCAAGAAAATTGCCGAACTGACCGAACCCGGGGAATATTTCGGGGAAATGGCATCAATTACCGGAGAGCAGCGAACCGCATCGATTATATCTCAGGGAAGGTCAACGGTGAAACGATTTCCCGGCAACAAGCTTGAGGAGATAATTGCAAAATATCCCGATGTTTCCAATTATCTCTTTAAAACCATGACCAGACGTTTACAAAAATCCAACCAGATCATCGTCAAGCTTGCCGGTGGGGGACGTCGACCGCCCTCCGGTTCACCTCCGCAACCTGACAGACAGTAGTCGGCGTCGGGATTGGTAGTTTTGACTCATTCTTATTCAGTGGCAAGCGTTAATTCTGCAAAAGAGCTGTGCGTAGTTGCAGTGCTTGACGGGCGGCCAGGCCATGAAAAACAGACTATGGGTATCATCCATGCTCTAGAGCGGACATGCCCGGTCGAGATTATCCCGATAAAGGTCGGACGCTTTTCCCTCTTTGCTGAAGTAGTGCAGACGTGCCGTCTTTTCCTGCCTGGAGTCGGGAGCGGTTTGCCTTATCCAAAAATCGGCGACGCTGATCTGTTGGTTGGTACCGGTAGCCGTACGCATTTGCCGATGCTTTTTTACCAGAAAAAATACGCCATTCCTGCTGTTACCTGTATGACTCCACCTGGGTATCTGCAACATCGTTTCGATCTGTGTTTTGTCCCGGAACATGACGGAAAGCGTGAGGGTGGCAATATTGTGCTTACTCTTGGCGCTCCTAATTGTTCGATCAATAAAAGGCAACACCAGACAGAATGTGGCTTGATCTTGCTGGGCGGTGTGGATACCAAAAGCCATCGTTGGGATAGTCGACAAATTGTCGCGATGGTTGGGAAAATAGTGAGTACTGATGCCGATAAACTCTGGACGGTTTCTTCTTCTCCCCGGACCCCGAACGATACAGTGGCGCTGGTCACCAAGCTTTTGGAGACAAACGACAATATGCAATTTTTTGATTATAAGGACACTCCTCCCGGATGGATAGAAGAGCAATATGATAAAAACAGTATTGTGTGGGTCACCGCCGATTCGATTTCCATGATCTATGAAGCGGTCACTGCGGGTTGTCGGGTGGGCATCTTCCCGATGCAATGGCTCTGTGAAAATAGCAAATTCAAAAGAAACGAACATCTTCTGATCAATAGAAAACTGGTGACACCCTTTTCTGCATGGGAGCAGGGCAATATGATCCAGGGTGACAGCCAAACACTTAATGAAGCACAACGGTGTGCTGAGCGGATATTACTGAAATGGTGGCCAGAAAACTTACAATAGTGCAAATTCTACCGGAGCTCAATGAGGGCGGGGTAGAAGGAGAGACCTATGATCTTGCGCTCTATCTGGCAGCCCACGGGCATCGATCCATAGTCATTTCCGGCGGGGGACGACTGGTTGCGCAACTGGAGCAAGCCGGGTGCGTGCATATCAAATGGCCCTACGTCGGAGAAAAGAGTGTGCGTTGTTTGCAATATATTCCAAAATTGCGCACCTTAATGATTGCTGAGCAGGTTGACGTGCTGCATCTGCGCTCACGCTTACCAGCTTGGGTTGGCTATCTGGCCTGGAAACTTCTGCCTGCTTTGCAGAGACCGTTGCTCGTCACCACATTTCATGGATTCCATTCCATAAATTGCTATTCGGCAATCATGGCCAAGGGGGAACGGGTTGTTGCTGTATCGGCAATCATAAAAAAACATATACTCGATAACTACCAGGTTGATGCTCAGAAAATCAGTTTGATATATGGCGGTTTTGATAGTAAAGCATTCTCACCTGAAGCTGTTTCAGCTGAACGTGTCCGGCAATTACAAAAAAAGTGGCTTAGCGGCCACGAAGGCCAAGCCGTTATAATCCTACCCGGCAGGTTCACCCAGTTGAAAGGGCAAGATGTTTTGATTGAAAGTCTCGCTCTGATAAAAAAAAGTGCGTTTGTCTGTCTGCTCCTCGGTGATACTGAAGAGCACCCGGCATTTACCCAGAAGTTACGGGACCAAATAAAGGAGCACGGACTCGACGAAAAAATCCTGCTCATTGGCCACTGCAGCGATATGCCTGCGGCGTTGCTTCTGGCGAATATAGTTGTTTCGGCATCTTCCACCAAGCCGGAAGCCTTCGGCAAGGTGGCCATCGAAGCGATGGCGATGGGCAAGGCGATTATCGCCACGGCCCATGGAGGAAGTCTGGAAACAGTCGTGCCGGGAAAGACCGGCTGGCTGGTACCGCCACTTGATGCACAGGCGATGTCGGTGGCTATTCTTGAGGCTTTGTCCGATCAGCAAAACGCCGAAAAAATGGGTCGACAAGGGCGAGCATGGGTTGGTGCGCATTTCACCGCACAAATCATGTGTGAAAAGACGCTCGCTCTCTATAATGAGGCCCTGCAAGAAAAAAATATGAAGAGATAATAATATCTAGAGTTCCAGAGTCTGACAGTTACTCATTTTTAAAATGGCGTTCGAGAAAATCACACTCTTTGGGCGATAAGTCGAAATTTTTAACAATTTTTTCAAGCAGTCGCCATCGTTCAATTTCCGGCTTTTCCTCTAAAATTTGAGAAAATTCCTTAATCGCTTTCTGCATCTTATCCCCTGGGGGATAGATCGTTTTTTTTGGCATGTTAGGTACCTTTTACACGACGGTCATTTGTGAGTTTAATCTATTCTCTAATCGGTTCGAGGATAATGCCAGCCAGAGGGGGAATTGTCATAGTTGTATGATATGGCGCCTGGGCAAAAGGGCTGAGGATCGGAGTATAGTCCCTTTTATCGCTAGCATCTGAGCCACCAAATCTGGAGTCATCGGAACAAAACACTTCTCGGTATCGGCAATTCTCCGGTAAACCCACCTGGTATGAGGTAAATGTCTGTGGCGTATAATTCAACACAGCGACCAGATGATGGTCCCGTTCTTTACCGTATCTGGCAAAGGATATGATGGAATTGTTTCTATCTTCCAGATCAAGCCATGAAAAGCCTTCCTCTGAAAAATCAAGCTGCCAGAGAGCAGGGTGCGCTTTATACATCATATTGAGCTCGGCGACAAACTGCTGCATCCGGCTATGATAATCAGCTTCCTGCAAGAGATGCCAGTCGAGGCTCCGCTTACAATACCATTCCGACCATTGGCCGAATTCTCCACCCATGAAGAGCAGTTTTTTACCTGGATGCATCCACATTGTCAGGATAAGCAGGCGGAGATTGGCAAATTTTTGCCATATGTCTCCCGGCATTTTATCGATGAGCGATTTTTTACCGTGGACAACCTCATCATGGGAGAGGGGCAGAATGAAGTTTTCCGAAAACGCATACATGATCGAAAAGGTAAGACTGTTATGATGAAATTTTCGATAGAGCGGATCTTTGGCAAAATATGCTAAAATATCGTTCATCCAGCCCATGTTCCATTTGAAACCAAAGCCAAGGCCGCCCTGGTCTGTCGGCTTGGATACGCCGTAAAAATTTGTTGATTCCTCGGCAATCAGCAAGGTATCGGGAAAGACATCATAGACGATGGAATTCAGATGGCGGAGGAACTCGATTGCCTCGATATTTTCCTTGCCGCCAAAGCTGTTGGGGAGCCATTCGCCTTCTTCTCTGGCATAATCGAGATAGATCATCGATGCCACGGCATCGACCCGCAGTCCGTCAATGTGGTAGAGATCCAACCAGAAAAGAGCATTGGCAATGAGGTAGTTGCTTACCTCATTTCTTCCGTAATTATAGATATAAGTGCCCCACTCCGGATGAGAGCCTCGCCGATAATCTTCGTGTTCATAGAGTGCTGTGCCGTCAAACTGGCCCAGACTGTGAGCGTCCTTGGGGAAATGAGCCGGCACCCAGTCCAGGATTACCCCGATATTGTTTTTATGACAGCAATCGACAAAATACATAAATTCATCTGGAGTTCCATATCGGCTGCTAATACTAAATGGAGCGGTGACCTGATATCCCCATGACTCGTCAAGAGGGTGTTCCATTACGGGTAACAGCTCAATGTGGGTAAAACCGAGCTTTTGCACATATGGAATTAATTTGTCGGCAAGTTCTCGATAGGTAAGAAAACGATCTGGATCATCTGGATCTCGTTGCCAGGAGCCGGGATGCACTTCATAGATAGACAGTGGTCTGTCATAGGGGGACGTGTTTTTTTTGGATTCCTGCCATTGCTCGTCGTGCCACGTAAACGTATCCAGTGATTGCACAATCGACCCGGTTCTTGGTCTCAACTCGCCATAAAACTGAAAAGGATCGGATTTTTCCAGGATGTGTCCTTGCTGACTCTTTATCGAAAATTTATAAATTTCACTTTGCTGTAAATGGGGGATGAAAAGTTCCCATATTCCGGAGGCGCCAAGGCTTCGCATCTGATTGACGCGTCCATCCCAACTGTTGAAGTTGCCGACCACGGAGACTGCTTGCGCATTTGGCGCCCATACCCGAAAAATCGTGCCCTGTATCGTGTTTATATCGGCAGGGTGAGCACCTAAGTGTTTGTATAACTTGTAATTTCTCCCGGAATTAAAAAGAAAACGATCCTGTTCTCCCAGTTGTACCGTGAATCTGTAGGGATCTGTTGTTGTCCATACAGTTCCGCTGTGAAAGTGTATTTGGTATTGGTATGTATCTGGCTCTAGAAACGGATTTTTTAACTGGTCTGTATCCAGAGTAATTGCAAAAATACCGTCCTGATGTATGCGTTTCATGTCAAACACATTTGAATCCAAGACGAGTTTGACCGCAGAAGCGTGGGGTTGGAATGTCCTCAGCGTCACCGATTCGTTATCGGGACCAGAAAAATGCGCACCCAGATAGTGAAATGGGTCATGGTGACAACAGTTCAGAATTCTTTCTACATCGCTTTTCATGATATGTTCACCAAGGCTTGACCAGGTTTTTCGGGCAGTTGTCGGCAATAGGGTTGTATACTCTACTGCCAGTTGTTAATACTATGGTATAATCAGCGATTTGTCATGGTCAATCTCCCCTCGGGGTGGAAATGTCCTTTTTGCATTCGAATCTTGACGCAGCGAGCCATGGTTTGATAAAACTACAGGGAGAATCAAGGTTGATTTATTTTCCAGACATCCCGTTTCCTCAGGAAATACGTATATGAACGAACAAGCGAACTCTGGAAGTTATTCTCTGGCTGGAAGTTTTCTCGTTTCCACTCCACAAATGCCCGATCCTCGCTTTGAGGAGCATGTCATTTATATGTGTGCCCATAATGCTGAAGGAGCGATGGGTGTTTCCGTCAACAGGCCCAATCACTTGTTCTCGCTGGCTGAAATACTGCAAGGTGCTAATTTACCTGTTCCGAAAAAGAAGCTGGCACCGGTCCATATCGGCGGACCGGTAGATTTAGAGTCGGCCTTCATTTTGTATCGATCCGATTATACTGCGGAGAATAAGCTGGATATCAGCCAGACGGTTTCCCTGACGAGAGAAATAAAAGTTCTGGAAGATATTGCCAGAGGAGGTGGGCCTGCCACCTATTTATTTATTTTAGGTTATACTGGATGGGGACCGGGCCAACTGGAAAATGAACTGTTAAATAACGGTTGGCTGACTTTGCCTGCCAGTGATAACATTATTTTCGATCTGCCCGATGAGCAGAAATGGAAGGCTGCCGCAATGCAATATGGGATAGATATAGCCACCTTTGAAGATGTTATCGGTAACGCCTGAATGGTGTCGATTGCTGCCAGTTTATGGTTATTTGGTTCCTGTTTAACTGGCGTCGATATGTTCCTGGTTTGTCCTGATTGGATAAAAAGCAACTACCAAAAAGGAAAAAATATGACTTGGTATCATGGAGAGCAACCACGAATTAAAAAAGCAGCCTATCACTAAGAACAGTACCGTTGCCTGGAGCGCAAAAGCCTGTTGTCGTTGTTTCAGCAAAAGCAATTTGCGCGACCGTATCATTGGCTCAAACAAAAATAATAACAAAACGGTACATCCAACGAATCCAATCTGCACCACTGTTAAAAGAAATTCATTGTGCGGGTCGCTTGCCGCCACGGTAGATGTGCCCGTTATAAGTTTCTTCTGAACCAACTGATAACTACCAGTCCCATAACCGAAGAGTGGTTTTTCTTTTATTAAGTCAATGCTGTTTTGATACCAATCCAGCCGGAGACCTACACTTGTGCGAGAATCTTTTTTTACCGGGTTATATATTTTCAAATTATCGATTGTGAGCTTGACTCGTTGTTCCACAGATTTCGAAGTGTAAAATATTCCCAGTCCCAGACAGACAATCAGAGCGAGAACTATCCCTTGCTTTTTCAGGGGGAAATGCTGCACAACAAACAACAGCGTCAGGCCGATAAAAATCAGCCAGCCTGTTCTGGTATTGAGGATAAAAAAGATATCATAACAGAGCACAAGAAAAAAAATTGTCCATAAAAATCTGTGCGATTTTTCCTGCACAACCCTTTGAAGAACGAGATAGGCAAAAATCACCAGAAAACCACCTCCACTTCTCTTGACCGAGTATATGTTAGGTGCAAGCAGATTAAAATGTACCAGGTAGGCGTTAATAAGAACGACCAGGTAGCCAAAAAGCAAAGCATTGACAATGTTTTTCGGTACATTGCCACGCCCCTTGGTGAGTGACAAGACAATGGGTATAAACAGCAGCGGACGGTATTTTTTGAAAAAGCCGAGCGACTCGAAAAGAGGGGCGGGAGAGTACAATATGCCTATCAACAGTAAGCAACAGAAGGTTATGCCAAAAACTGTGATCGGATTCTCCTTGATTATATTGGGGATATTTTTAAATGTACCTGAGGCAAGCCAGCAAATAAACATGACGGCAGAGAAAAAAGCCGTGAACGATGATGAAAGAAGGCAGGAAAAACAGGTGAGATACAGGGCATAAATGCCGTAATCTTGCCATCGTTGTGATAGCGTAATAGTATTCGTTGTCATTGTCTCTTGTTAGCTCTGAAGCATCTTCCTCAGGTCTTTTCGTAATTGTTCAAAATAGCGGTGTATTTCTTCTGCCGCACCATCACTAAATACTGGTTGCTGAAGATAGCTTACTCTCGTGTCCGCATCGACATATAATTTTTCCACTTTTGCCAATATCTGCTCTGCCTGCGATTCGTTCCAGAAAATTATCCTTTGCTGGTTGAGTATGGCCGGTTCAGGGTCTGCAGCACCCCAATAAATTGGGATTGTCCCCCCCTCTATTGCTTCAAATATCTTCTCAGTCACATACCCTTTAACCGCGGCATTTTCCGCACAGATATTAAAGAGAAACTGTTTTAGATAAGAAATTTTGTCATCGTTGTATGCATCCGCCAAGGAGTCGTCATTGTGGAGTAACTTCCCGGGACAATGCACAAAATCAATCGTTGCCAGCTGTTCTGTAATAGCCGATCTCGATGTATTCTGTAAACATCCAAAAACTTTGTTACCTGAAGCATAGCCATCATGGCTGGCAATCATGGCGGCAAACTTGGTTTTTGGATATAAGCGTTGTTTCTCTATCTGATCGAGTCGCTGTTGAATCACAGCAACAGAGGCTGTTGCTGCTAATTCAGCAGGGAAAAGATACATCAACCATAGAGGAAATCGTCTGTAGTTTGTTGTGGAGCAATAGTCAAAACCCATGGCGAGAGAAGGTTGACCTGATAAATAAGTTCTGTATTCCCGGTATTTCTTTAACGTAGCCAGGTTTTCTTCGGTAAAAAAGAGACTCGGCACCTTCACTGTCCAAAGTAAAATCTTCAGCAGCCAGTAACTTCCAAAAGATGAACATATAATAAGCGAGGGTTTGTACCAGGAAACAGCAACCTTCTTGCCGGTAAGCTCTTTGATAAAAATATAGAACCAGTCCTTCTTCGGTCCGGACGAATATCCATTGTAGGCTACACGAATATCGGCAGTGTGACCTCTCTTCTCCTGCCAATTTCTGATTACCACTAAAAGAAAATGGAGTGTTTCTCGACAGAACTTAGACGTTCGATTTATATAAAAGAAAATATCTCGCAACATACAAACCACTTAAAGTGATGTATTCGATCATTGATCGATGACTACATAAAGCAGGAAAATTATTTGATCAAGAGCTTTTCTGATTGTACATCAGGCAGCATATGGTTCAATCTGACTTCCCCCAGAAAAAGCTTTTGGTTGAGGCGCCGCTAAGCTACTCTTTTCAGTCAAATTCAGCAATTTTTTTATACATCTGTTAGTTTTGGGTGAATCTCATGCCCGAGAGAGGTATGTTGAAGGGACAGCGACTTATAGCAGTTGTTTTGCTTGTTCAGCATACAAGGTAAATAAAGAAAAAGGTAGGTAATGACTTTAGCAACAGAAATATTTTCCTGCACACGATGTGGGCATTGTTGTCATGGCGAGACCACGGTTTCACTGGATGAAAGCGACCAAACGCGGATGGTTGAAGCGCTCGGCATGCCGCAAGAAGATGTGCAACAAAAATATTGGCGACTGACCGGCAATACTGTGCAGATGAAGACAGTCGATGGTCATTGTATTTTTTACAAGGACGGATGTACCGTTCATAAAGGTCGGCCATGGCGATGCGGTCAATGGCCTCTTCATCCATCTATTCTGTCCGACGAAAATAATTTTCACACTATTGCCGACTCCTGCCCCGGGATAAAAAAAGATATCGGTTACGAGAAATTTTGTCAAATTCTCAGAATCCTGATGGATGAGTCTGTCATACTATGTTGATATGTGACAATGAAACACCAGCTTCTCTTTCTCGGGAAAATAAAAGATAAATTTATTGAAGACGGTGTGGCGGAATACTCTTCTCGCCTGAAACACTACACCTCTTTTTCAATCACCATTCTCAAGGAAAAAGGGCGCGGGAGAGGCAAGGTACTTACTACTGAAGAGCAGGGAAAAATCCTCTTGCAGGCGATACCATCCGGTGCGACGGTTGTCGTCCTCGATTCGCGGGGAAAACAGTTCTCTTCGGAAGCTTTCTCCGAGAAAATTGATCAATGGGAAATGCAGGGGAAAAAACAGATATGTTATCTGATCGGTGGGCCTGACGGTCATGGACCTGCAGTAATCGCCGCGGCGGATCTGCTCATATCATTGTCAAAAATGACTTTTACCCATGATATGGCACGTATGCTGCTGGTTGAACAACTGTACAGGGCCCATACCAT
>CBDTUM010000030.1:0-36906 GCA_965363495.1 uncultured Desulfopila sp. | reverse complement strand
AAGCGGCTGTTCTTCATTGCAATAACATGGGAAGGCTGGACAGCAGAGAGTAAGGGCGCTTTATGAGGTCGTTTAACAACGACCCGGTTCTCGGCTTTCAAAAGTGCCTTTTCAAGCAGATCTGCCCCATCTAGATCTCCTCCGACAAGAGAGCGGATTGTTCGTAGTGTCTGCTTGTTGAGAGCCGAACTGTGGCGACCCGGATACATTGGATCGAGATATATTGTGTGGAAGGTTTTACTCGTTTGGTCCAGATACTCACGGGTATCCCTGATTTCCAGGTGAATCCGTTGTTTGACGATCTCGGCAGTTCTTGGAGCCCCGGCAGCCCGATCAAGGCCATCTTCTAAGAGTGCTCCAATGATGGGTGATCGTTCGCATAACGTTACTTTACAGCCAAGACTAGCCAGGACAAAACCATCCGAACCATTTCCTGCTGTCCCGTCGAGGATGGTCGGCCTGAATCCGGGTTTAAGTCCTGCTGCGCGGGCGAGCGGTTGTTTGCTGGTGCAGTTCTGAGCCAGCCGGAAACCGTTCTTACCATGAACAAAATCGACAAACAGCAGACAGACTGATTTGTCAGCACCAGACGGCATGTGCCTGAATTCAAGCCCTTTAGGAGTGTATGTCAGAATAAAATCAGTGGTTCGCTGCGCAATCGAAGCAGAGTAAGGGATCTTGAGTTTTGCCGCCAATGCAACCGCTTTTTGTAGAATTATCGGCGAATCTATTGTAGATGAAACAGATATTGCACTCTCTGGAAGCATGAATTTTTTATTTTTTGGTAGTAATAAAGAACAGATTTAGCCTGGAAGCCAAGCCCCAGTAACATTTATCCGCCAAATATACCATGTCAAAACAAAAAACTGAAGTCATAGCTATCATACCCGCCCGTTACGAATCCAATCGATTCCCGGGAAAACCGCTGGCCAGGATTGCCGGGAAATCGATGATTCAGCACGTCGTGGAGCGAGCGCAAGCGGTCAAGATGCTTTCCCGGGTGGTTGTCGCAACCGACGATTCACGAATAGCCCAATGTGTCGAGCAGTTTGGCGGGGAATATGTGATGACCAGGAAAAATCATGTTACCGGTTCAGACAGGTTGGCCGAGGCGGCAGAAATTCTTAAAATTTCCGAACATGACGTGGTCGTTAATATCCAAGGTGACCAACCGTTGTTTCCTGCCGAGGTAGTAGAACAGGTGGTACAACCATTGCTCGATGATCCGGCGTTGCCAATGTCTACGCTGATTTATAAAATCATCCGTCCCGAGGAGATACAAGATCCCAATCACGTTAAAACCGTCTTTGACAAAAATAATTTCGCTCTCTATTTTTCAAGATCGCCGATTCCCTTTCAACGAAATCCAGACGAAAAAATCAAACCTACCTATTATAAACATCTGGGTTTTTATGCCTATCGAAAAGGCTTTTTACTCTCTTTTGTTGCCTTACCAGAAGGAGAATGGGAGAAATTTGAAAAGCTCGAACAACTTCGAGCTCTTGAATATGGCTATAAAATTAAGGTTACGGTAACCAGGCATGATTCTATAGAAGTGGATACTCCAGAGGATCTTCTTCGAGTGGAACAATATCTGTTGAAGGGAGCGTGATATTCAGTTTGTGCGTCATAGTAAGCTGACAGTCTTTTTTTAGTCTGATTTCTTTATCGAGGTTTGATTTGATAGCAGAGACACTTAAGAACATTCAACAAGTCCATCTCTCTCCCCTGGATTTACTTCCCCAGCAGGACATACGCGAGAAAATTATCGATCTTGTATTGCGGGGGCTTCCTGACGGTGTGCATGGTGCTGCCAAAACCCATCTGCATTCTTTTCGGCAGGAGTTGCTGGCGGAAAGCGTGGAAAACGTCAAAGTAGTGGTTTTTGGCGGTGGAACGGGGTTATCGAATATTATTGGTGGCGACTCACGGCTTGCCAGTTGGTCCCAGAAGCCTTTTGTCGGCCTGAAAGAAATCTTTCCGCAAACACGTGCTATCGTCTGTATCACCGATAACGGTGGATCGACCGGCGAATTACTGAAAGATCTGCCCATAGTTGCAGTCGGTGATATGCGGCACGTGTTGTTGTCTTCCATTCAACTGGCTAATCTGCAAAAAAAATACAATATCGGTGCGATGGAAGCGGCCCGGGTGGCTGTCATTCTGTCCGATGTTTTCAACTGGCGCTATAAAGGTGCTCTTGTCAGAAATCGATCTGATTTTCTCGCCATTGAAGAAAGTCTTGGCTCTCTTCCCCTGCTTTTCAAGCAGTTTTTCCTTAATTTAATTGACTTTCTCTTCAGTGATTTGCGACTTTCGGCGCCCTTGAAACGTTCCCACTGCCTGGGTAATCTCCTTCTGGCAGCTGCTGTGTATCGGGAGATCGATCCGTCAGTGACGAATATCGATTTGGTTCATAATCAAAATCTGCTGCACAAGGCACTTTTTGTCGGATTGAACGCGATGGGTCTGGCAATTGGCGCAGGAGAGCGGGCAGTGCTCCCATGTACTTCAACGCCAGCCCAGCTTCGAGTCCTTTATACCAATGGTGTCGAGATCATCGGTGAACATAAATTGAGTGAGGCAAGACGAGGCGTTCCTGTCGAGAGTGTCGCTGTCGATTACTGTGATACCGTCCAAATCTACGATGAAGTTCTCGAAGATATCAGTAGCGCTGACATTGTTATAATGGCCCCCGGAAGCCTCTATTCCTCGATAATTCCGGTATTCAAGGTTCCAGGGCTGGCAGACGCTGTCCGGAACAATCGAAAAGCGCTGAAGGTGCTTGTCTCTAACCTCTGGGTTCAGGCTGGTGAGACCGATCTTTCCATTGCCGATCCGGAAAGGAATTTTCATGTTTCCGATATGATCAGGGCCTATGAAAAAAACATTCCCGGCGGCACGAAAGGTCTCTTTAACGAGGTGTTGTGCATATCCTTGCACGATATCCGAGCCTCTATTCTGCAGAGGTATGCGGTTGAGGGAAAAGTTCCGATTTATCTGGATAAGAGGCAATTGAAAAAGCATGACTACATTCCTGTGGAATGTGGCGTGTATTCGTTCGATGCCCTCGCCGAAAGAGGTGTCATCCAACACGACCCGGACACGCTTGCTCTGGCCATTAAAGGATTGTATAACGGACGAAGCTGTTTTTGCGAGGTCTCTGAAAAGACGGCCATTCCCACAGAGTCGCTGCCGACGTCATATCAGCTGCCAGAAAATAGGCATATCCAGCCTTTTCAGCGATATATCGGCATTATGGAACGATTGAAGAACCTGAAAGTTGTTTTTGTCGGGGGAAAGGATCATAGAGAAGAAGATGTGCTGAAATCGACTCTTGCCGAAATCTTTCTCGATCATCCAGTTATTCCACTCCACCACCTGGATTATTTTACAGAGCTACATTGCATCGACCGACAGCATTGGCACCGGGATCAACAATGGGACAATGTGTTTTCTTTTTTTGATCTAGAAGATAGATGTATTAAAATCAGAGGAGACCAGATTAGCAATAGGCACAACCTTGAGGTCGCATTGATGATCGCACTGGGAGAATCTCTTCTTGGTGATTATGCCGAGAAAAAAGTGATGAACAAAATTGAGATAGATCGGATTCATCTTGGCAGGGTGTATCATCTCTTCCTCAAGGCGAAAGACGACAGAGAGTGTTATTTCAATAATGAAGATCTCAGTACCTTTCTCTTGCTTGCCCGAATGTGTCCTGCCGATGATGAAAACCATTATATCCGCCTGATAAATAATCATGAAGGGTTCACGCCCCCGGGCTTGTTGATGGGACTTATGTATGCATGGTATGTGGACAATCGCTTCGCCACCCATATCGAGTATAAAATGTCGATCATGAAAATTAATCCAACTGACCTGATACCGGAGCAACTGAAAATGGTTGACCGACGACGAAAGACGGTTGCTTTTTTCAAAGAGGTTGTCTTTAGGTAAACATCGTAAAGGTAGTATCTGATCATTGGCCTGGACAATAAGGTGACAATTCTCATAAGTGACGATGACGACAGGTTTCGTGAGTTTTTCTGTGTATAGCTGGATAAGGCCGGTTTCGAGGTCAATATTCTTGTTTTATAGACTAAGGTGTAGAAATGAAAATAAAAGCCCTTGTGGTAGACAATAATCCCGTCTTGTTGAGAGCAGTTTCAGCTATTCTCAGCCAGGAGGGCTGTACTGTGCAATCAGCCGACACCGGGCTTGCCGCACTTGAAGTCGTCGATGACTTTAAGCCGGATATCCTTTTTACCGATCTCATCATGCCGATGGTCAGCGGTGAACAGTTGTGCAAAATCCTGCGCAGCACGAATAAATACGAAAAAGTCTTTATTGTCGTTCTCTCAGCTATTGTCATTGAAGACCATGAAAGAATTCTCCGTGAAATACCTTGCGATATGTGTATTGCCAAAGGAAATCTGCACGAAATACGCCGACACCTCCAGGAAGCATTACGGACATATCATGCGCGAGATACTCTATGTCCCGGGACTGCTCGAACGACTGCCCATATTCCTGAGGGCCTGCAACCATCAGGTATGACAAGCGAGCTATTATTTGATAAACGTCATCTGGCAGAAATAGTAGCAAATCTTGACGAAGGAATCATCGAGCTGAATTTTCAGGGTAAGGTTGTCGCCGTCAATGATTCTGCCCGCAAGATACTTTCTTGCCAGGAAGAAAAAATAATCGGCATGCCTCTGAGCAATGTTGCCAACTGGGGACCCTTCAATGAAGCTGTTGGTGAATGGATCCAAAAACAGCTGATTGCCCGGGGCATGGAGAAATACGATATTTTTGAAGATGCTCCTCTGTACTTTGATAATCGGGTGATAACCGTTTCTTTCATTCCGATATCGGAAGCAGGGTCTATCTTTGGTCTTTGTATTCTGCGCGATATTTCCAGACAATTTAAAGCTGAAAAAAAGCATAGAGAATTGGAAAATGCTTTAAGGCTCGTTAAAAAGATGGATGCCATGAGTTACATGGCAGGTGGTTTAGCTCACGATTTTAATAACCTGTTGACTGTGATATGTGGCAACCTGGACATTGTTACCTTGTATGGTGAAAATCTGAGCGGTGATGAACTTCAAAAAATTTTACAACAAATGAAACAGGCCGCCCTTGCGGCTGTAGATCTTACCCGGCAGATATCCTGTTTTTCTAAATTCGGTATAGTGAGCCGGGAAAATATACAGTTGGAACCTCTGGTAAAAAACACGGTAAACGATTTTTTTACAGGAAGAACTGATGCATACCGAATAAAGGTTACTACTGAAAATGATCTTATTTCCGGGGATTCACAAGAATTATCTCAGGCTCTTGTCAGGGTGTTGCAGAATGCGGTTGAAGCATCTGCAGGACAGATGCTTGATGTTCTTATTGGAGAAAATGATTTCTACAGTCCGCAATTGATGGATGGTCAATATGTACCTGCCGGCAAGTATATCAGAATCGACATATGCGACACAGGTCGAGGAATTAACCCCGAGAAGCTATTTAGAATTTTTGATCCGTATTATTCCACCAAAGAGCGCGGGGCGGATAAAGGAATGGGCCTTGGTCTTACCGTTGTCTATTCGGTCCTTCGCAATCATGGAGGATATGTTGTGGTCAGTTCGAGGCCGAAGCAGGGTACTATTGTTTCTTTCTATCTCCCGGCTCTTGCTGAGGATCAATCAGCGCCTGCAGTTCACGATACCTCACCAGCCGAGGATCGCTTCATCCTGCTGATAGAGCCTGATAAGCAAATGGTTGAGATAGCGGAGATAATGCTTGGCTATCTCGGGTTTTCTGTTACAGCGGTTGCTGATCGTGCCGGGGCTCTTCATGAGTTGCAACGGTTCATTGATAACTCGCTGTCACCCTTGCCGCTGGTTATTATTGCTCTTTCTGATAAAAATGAAGAATCGGCAGTGGAAACATGTCGCATACTTCATGAGATGAGTGGTGATCTTAAAATCATTGCCATGAGTGGTATGATTCTTGATCCTGTTATGCAGAATTGCCGTAAATATGGTTTTATCAACACTTTGCCTAAACCATTTACGATGGATAGTCTCAAGCATGTAATCAATACGGTTTTATCTTGGTAAACGTCACTTATTGCTTCGGTCGTTTCCACCCATTCATCAGGATGATGCCGACGACAAAAACGATTATGCCGATTGTGGCATGATTGCGGTGCAATAAAATCAGTGAGGAAAGACAGAGTAATACTCCCAGTGTAACCTTGTTCATAGTCCCCATTAACACTTCGCCAGTGTCTTGCTCCATTGCTGATCAAGTTTTTTAGCTGAAACCGGTTCACGGGTTTTTATTTCCGGTGAAAAAAGAGAAATTCTGTATTCATTGACGAGATCTTTGAAGCGAAAGACCTGTTCAAGTGCCTCTTCGGATACTGCATCTTTTTTGGCCAGAAGCTGATGGACTTTGAGCAGATACGGTTCAAGTTGCTCTGCCTTTTGTCTGTCTTTGCCGGGATTCGCCTGGAATCTCTCCAGCCGCACAAGAAGGCTCTGCATCTGCCTGTTAATGTTCTGAAAATCCAGCGGTGCCGGGTCTGAAAAGAGATCAACAGGAAATATATCGTGCAGATGTTGCTGGAAATCAGCTTTATTGCCAGCTGGGAAGAGAAATTTGTTGGATTGCTGCGCAAAAATTTTCTGCAGCGTCTCCTGCATGGTTCTTCTCATACGGGCAAGCGCCATAATTTGCTGACAGATCCCCTGACCGGCCGCGTAGAAACCACGAACTTCGATATCCTCAATGGTTTTATTGAATGTGTCTTTGGTGATTATCCTTCCGGGAATTGGACCAAAAAGGGCCGAAAGAATAACCTTGAGCAGCTTGTCAATAACTTCTTTGCGGCTTTTGCCGATGCTCATCAGCCAGACGGCAGAAGGGCCGGAAAGTGTGGTGGTGCAGAGCTGTTTCAAGGCCTTGAACTGCGTTTTGAACTGCAGTGTGTAGAGATACAAGGTGCCTTTTTTGTTCAGTCCTGCAGCGATCTTCTGATTTTTTTCAAAGGTAATCCTGACCCAGCTGTGTTCTGGCTCTGCAAGCAGTACCGGATAGAGAAAGCCGGCTAACTCGCCTTGCGGGGTGTAGGTTGGGATGGTGTCGGGCAGCCCTGTAAAGTTCCAGGTTGTGTGGGTGGTGTTGTCCCAGCGGTCAAAGAGTTTTTGTCCTGCGGGTTGCAATGTTCGCTGCTGGACAGGGGCCTCTATTACGGTCTTTGCTGCCATGAGCTCGCGCAAATTGCGTCCGGTACAGATTGCATTGCCCGCATCGTCAAAAAGAAGAAAACGCGGCTGAAGATGCAGTGGCAGAGTATCGGTCCAGTCAGCGCGACGAATAAGCAGTTTGCATCGTTTTAAAATCGAAGTTTCCAGCGCGGTGTACAGAGAACCGGAGCGTTGGTCCATATCATCGAGCAGGCTGTTGACCGTCTCGCTGATCGGTACCAGATTCTTTCTGATGCTTTTAGGCAGTGCTTTAAGAAGAAAGGTCAGTTTTTCATGGAGGAGTCCGGGGACAAGCCATGTAAAGAGGTCAGGGGACACGGTGGCGGCAAAATCGTATGGGATTCGGAACGTGACGCCGTCTTGGTCCGAACCAGGCTCAAAATGATAATCCAGGCGTAGCTGCATGGTGCCGATGGTAAGAGTGGGAGGATAATCGATCAGCTCTTTTTCTTCTGGACGGCGACGCAGCACGTCGCTCTCCTGCATGAGCAGAAAAGAGGTGTCCCGAGTTTTGTGCATAAAGCGCTTTAAGGTTGTCTGGTCGTAGACTTCGGTCGGAATCCTCCTATCATAAAAGGCATGCTGGGTCAGTTCGTCGGCAATAATATTTCGCACCCGTAGTTTTTCTTCAGCATCCTGCCAGGTTTTTATGAGTGCCAGGTTATGTTCAAGAAAACGATAGGAACCGTTGATTTCACCTGCGACAAGTGCCGCTTGAATAAAAATATCTCGGGCGACTGCAATATTTTTTTTGTTCCTTTTGCCGAAATTCACTTTACGACCACCGGCAATAACCAGGCCAAAAAGCGACACCTTCTCGTCGGCCACAACCTGGCCGGTTTTCTTTTGCCAGTGAGGGCTGGACCAGGAATATTTACAGAGGTGTTCGGCAACCGCTTCGATCCAATCGGACTCAATAGTGGCAACAGTGAGGGCGAAGAGTCTACTGGTCTCAATAAACGATGCGGCTACCAGCCATTGGCCGGCTTTCATGAACTGATGGGAACCGGGAAAAATCATCAGCTCTTTATTGTGTGTGCCCTGATACAGATTGCCCTGTTTTTTTATGGCCAGATTACGCAGGAAACCAGCCAGAAAAGATTTATGGATCTGTTCATAGGAAGCGTCAGCAGCATTTTCGCTAAAGCCCTCTCTCCTATCGATTATTCGGCTTAACTGGCTATGCAGATCGAACCATTCACGCATCCGCTGAAAGGACAGGAAATATGTTTTGCAATATTTCTTCAGCTTGGACCATGATCTGGTCTTGTCGTCTGCCTGATGGAATTGATTCCATATATTAAGCAGAACCATGAAATCAGAATGTGGATGCCCGAATTGCTGGTGCACCATGTCGGCCTCTTTTTCATGGTCGGCAGGACGTATGCGTGGATCCTGGATGGCAAGTGCTGCAGAGATTATCTTAATTTCCCGCAGACAGTTGTTATCTTTTGCCTCAAGAATGATCCTCGCGATACAGGGGTCGATGGGCAGATCGGCCATTATTCGTCCTCGACTGGTCAGCTTTTTATGACCATCAATGGCGCCGAGTTCGCGCAGCAGCCGATACCCTTCCCGTATGGCGTTGTTAAAAGGAGGATCGAGAAAAGGAAATTTTTCTGGATCGCCTAGGTCAAGTGATATCATCTGTAAAATGACTTCGGCCAGATTTGAGCGCTTTACCTCGGGTAAGGTGTATTCTGGCCGGTCGTTGAAGTCTTCTTCTGCATAGAGACGGATGCAGATACCCGGAGCGACCCGGCCGCATCGACCTTTACGCTGGTCACAACTGGCTTTTGAGATCCGGCTGACCGGCAGGCTGGTGGTTTTAGCCCGGACATTATAATAAGAAATGCGGGCCAGTCCACTATCGACAACGTATTTTATTCCGGGCACGGTGACCGAAGTTTCGGCTACATTGGTGGCAACGACGATCTTTACCTGGCTGAAGTTCTGAAAAATCCTCTTCTGGTCTCCCGCTGGAAGTCTACCAAAGATCGGCAGAACAATCGCCTGGGGGATTTTATGTTCGAGCAGCTGGCAACAGTCACGGATATCTCGCTCCGTCGGTAAAAAAACCAGAATGTCACCTCTCGGCTCATGGGTGAACAGCTCATAAACGGTTTGCACACAGTGCTCGAGTTCTCCGCTTTTTTCATCGGCTGCATCTTCTTCCGGCGGATGGTAACGAACAGTGACGGGGTAGGTCCGCCCGGACACTTTGATGATCGGCGCGTTGTTAAAATGTTTGGCGAAGGCGGCAGTATCGATCGTCGCCGAGGTGATGATTACCTTGAGATCCTGGCGTTTTACCAACAGCTGTTTGAGATAGCCGAGTAGGAAATCAATATTGAGGCTTCTCTCGTGGGCTTCATCGACAATTATCACGCCATATCTGGACAGAAGACGGTCGTGTCGTGTCTCAGCCAAGAGCACGCCGTCGGTCATGAACTTGATCTTTGTCGCAGGCGTTGTATAATCATGAAAACGAATTTTGTAGCCGACGGTATCGCCGGCTTCCCCCAGCTCTTCGGCTACTCTGCTTGCGACGGTGGATGCGGCAATGCGTCGCGGCTGGGTGCAGCCGATGAGCAATTCGTTTTCGGGCAAGGCCTCTCGACACATTTTGGGAAGTTGTGTCGTCTTCCCTGAGCCAGTATCTCCTGCAATAACAACAACCTGATTCCGAATTATACTGTCGATAATGGTGTCTTTATGGCTGGTTATTGGCAGGTTGTCAGGATAGAAAAAATTCATGAAAAAAATAGATGTCGTTTGTAAAGTGTGTTAAGTGTCGGTTAGAAATTTGGCCCCGCGGTGCGGGTTAAAAAGGACTATGTTTCCATTTAACCAGGTAAATACCATACCATCTGGTTTTCTGTTACCTAAAAATTGAGGTTACTATGCAAGTACGAAAAGCTATCATTCCTGTTGCTGGTCTCGGGACCAGATTCCTGCCGGCGACCAAGGCAATTCCCAAAGAAATGCTCACTATTGTCGATCGACCTACTATACAATACATAGTCGAAGAGGTCGTCGCATCAGGAATTGATCAGATTATTTTTGTTACCAGTGAGGGGAAATCGGCAATTGAAAATCATTTTGATTTTAATTTTCATCTCGATGCGGTCCTGAAAGAAAAAAAGAAAGTGGTTTTGGGCGAAGAACTGAACAATATTTCAAATTTGATAGATATAGTCTCGGTGCGCCAGAAAAAGCCACTTGGTCTGGGCCATGCAATCTGGACAGCGCGAAATGTTATTGGTGACGAACCTTTTATGGTCTTGCTAGGCGATGACATGGTCTTAAGCAAAACTCCCTGTGCCAAACAACTTCTTGATCTCTTCGATGAGGTGGGCGAATCGATCGTCGCGATCCAGAGAGTGCCTATGGATGAAACCCCGCAATACGGAATAGTGGAAGGAGAAAAGATTGAGCGAGACAAAACCTATAAAGTGTCTCGTATGGTTGAGAAACCTGCTCCCGGCACAACCGACTCGAATATGGCAATTATTGGCAGATATATCTTGATGCCGGAGATTTTTGATATACTGGATAAGACAACGCCAGGTCATGGTGGTGAGATTCAGTTGACCGACGCACTGTTAGCCCTGACCAAAAAAAGAGGCATGTATGCCATGGAATTTGAGGGGACGAGGTTTGATGCAGGCGATAAAATGGGCTATCTGAAAGCAATTATCGCCTATGGTCTCAGGCACCCTGATTTGGGCAAGCAATTGACAGAACATCTGAAAAAGGTTGTAGCCACTCTATGATTCACCTGGAGGTCGCTGTCGCTGCCCCCCTTGAACAGACCTTGACCTATTGTTTACCCGAGAACACAGAACCTGGTGCTGGTGTTGGGTTGTGCCCGACATATGTCGGACGCCGGGTTATGGTATCACTTGGCAAGCGCAAGGTGACGGGCTATGTCCTTGCCGTGGTACCAATTTCAGAAAATACTTCTTTTAAAATTAAGCAAATAGGAGCTTTTCTTGATGAGTATCCTCTCTTCCATGAAAATAGTGTGCCGTTCTATAGATGGGTGGCCAATTATTATCATTACCCGTTAGGGCTGGTTATTAAAACAGCTCTACCGGGTGGACTCGCGCCAAAGAGCGTAAAAAAACTCATTTTAAAGGGTACTGCTGATGAGTTTTTAGCAGTTTTTTCTTCAGAAATACCATCATGGGCAAATAAAATCGCCACCCAAAGGGAGCTTAGTGCGGCCGAGACCGCCGAGATATTGCGTGACCGGGTGGCGAAGAAGTTTGTCAATCACCTTGTCAAAAAAGATGTGATCGCCATCGTACATGGCATGGCAAAAGATGGCGTTCGGGAAAAGAGCGAAATTTGTTATGGCGTTACCTCGCCGGATCTATTGCCGCCTGTAGAAATTGACGGAGGCACTGGGGCTTTAAAAGAGTATAAACAAAAAATAAGCCAGGAGGCGGGAATTGATCTTAAAATATCGGAAGTAAAAGCTCTCTATAGTCTGCAGCAGCTCAGCCAAAAAAAAAACCGCCCAACCATCGCCTTAAAAGATTTACGGCATGACTATGCCGGTGCTGCCAAGGCATTAATCGCCCTTGAAGAAAAACAGATTGTGGTTCGTTCCAATGAAAGAGTGATGCGCAGCCCCTTTGGTGAGCAGCTGCAACATTATCCCCGACCTGATTTCCTTACCTCTGAACAGCAAACTGTTTTAGACAGTATACTCCCTGCAATAAAAGCCGGAAGTTTCCGTCCTTTCCTGCTGCATGGGGTTACAGGCTGCGGTAAAACGGAAGTCTATCTGCGAGCGGCGGAACAGACCCTGGCCATCGGCAGGGACGTAATTATCCTGGTACCTGAAATTGCTCTTGCCACTCAGCTTGAGGCGCATTTGCTTTCACGCTTTGGCGATTTAGTTGTGTTGCTTCATTCGGGCATGTCGGCGGCAGAAAGGTTCGATCAGTTTTATCTGGCCTTGACTGGTAAGGCAAAGGTCGTCATTGGTGCCAGATCGGCTCTCTTTTCCCCTTGTCGAGATCCCGGCTTGATAGTGGTTGATGAAGAGCATGATGCTGGTTTTAAACAAGACGACAATTTTCGCTATCATGGTCGTGACCTTGCCGTGTTACGGGCAAAATATCATAATGCAGTGGTCATATTGGGATCGGCAACCCCATCCATTACCAGTTTTGCCCATGCGCAAGCAGGCAAGTATACCCTTCTTACCATGAGTGCAAGGGTGGGCAACAGACCGCTGCCGGTTGTTACCGTAGTTGATCTCAATAAGAATGAGGCAAAAGAGACCAAAGGTATCATAAAAAGGGAACTGCACGCAAAATTGGCCGGAAATCTCGCTCGAGGTAAACAAAGCATCCTGTTGTTGAACAGGAGAGGGTTTTCCTCGGTAATGTTGTGTCGGGATTGCGGGACGCCGGTGCAGTGTAGCCATTGTCACGTTTCGTTGACCCTGCATAAAGGTCGAAATAAACTCATCTGTCATTATTGCGGCTTTTCCATGGTGCAGAACAGTGTCTGTCTGCAGTGCAGATCCACCGATCTGGTCCCGGTCGGATTCGGCACTGAAAGGGTCGAAGAGGAAGTTGTGACCCTTTTTCCCGAAGCGAGGGTCAAAAGACTGGATTCTGATACAGCTGGCGATCGGAGGAAATTTCTGGCCATCCTGGGACAAATGCATGATAAAGAAATTGATATTCTGATAGGCACGCAGATGATTGCCAAGGGTCACCATTTTCCTGATGTCACTCTGGTTGGGGTAGTCTGGGCTGATGGTGGAATGAGCATGCCCGATTTCAGAGCAGCGGAGAGGACATTTCAACTGATTACTCAGGTCATTGGCCGGGCGGGGCGGGGTGATGAGCCGGGAGAGGTCATCATCCAGACCATGCGCCCTGATCACTATGCGATCGTCTATTCGAGAGATCACCAGTACAGTAAGATGTTTGGCCACGAGATGAAGCTGCGCCGCCATCCGGCCTTCCCTCCTTATCTGCGACTGACGGCTTTGCGAATTCAGGGACGAGTCGAAAAAGATGTGCAGCAATCGACTGTGCGACTTGCCGGGTTTTGTCGGCAAACGATTAAGAAAGAAAAATTCAACATTGAAACGCTTGGGCCGGCACCTGCACCTCTTGACAAGATAAAAGACAACTATCGCTGGCAGATTCTCTTAAAGGGGAAAAAAACAGATGAATTGCACACGCTGTGTACCTCTATATTAGCAGCTCGACAGGAATTGGTTGTCAAACAGTGTACCCTGGCCATCGATGTTGATCCCGAGAACATGATGTAAGAACATCTTTTTGCCTGCTCAGAAGGTGAACCATTTTTTTTTGAAACTATATTCCACCACTCTATTGCGTCCTTTCTCTTTGGCTTCATACAGGGCCTGGTCGGCTTGATTGATCAAGGTGCTTTTAGTGAAATTATCATCGGTAGCCGGGGTACTGCAAGCTACTCCAATACTGGCTGTGACCTGATATTTCTCACGATTGTCTTGAAAAACTCTCGATTCAATAATGGCTCGTAATTTCTCGCCGACTGTGAGCGCGTCGGTAACACTTGTCTCGGGAAGAATAACGACAAACTCTTCCCCTCCATACCGGGCAACAACATCGTATTGGCGGATGTTATCTAGAATAGTTTTGGAAAATTCGGCTAAAATAAAATCACCCACCTGATGGCCATAGATATCGTTCACCTTTTTAAAGTGATCGATATCAATGAGAAGAAGCGATAAAGAGGTAGTATTTCGTGAAGCTCTCTTGCTTTCCTGTTCGAGCGCGTTCTGGAAATATCTGTGGTTATATACTCCGGTCAAGCCGTCGATATTAGCAAGGTTATCAAGCTTCTTATTTTTTTCCTCCAGTTCTTTGGTAAGGTTCTCTAGATGGATCTTGGTCTGGATAAGCTGTTTGTTCATTTGCTCGTAATCCAGGTTTATCAGACTCAAGCGAATGTTTGCCTCCTGAAGAATTTCCTGTACAGATTGGGGAGGTTGTATCTTGAGATTGAAATATGTGCCGGCCTCTTTTACCTTGACGTGCACCTGTTCGAGGATCGACGCAATATTTTCAGATGTAAGTCCCAGCAATTTAGCTGATTCCCTGCGAAACTGCTGGTGATAGACTTCCGGTTTATCTGAAAAAATAATATTCAGCAACAGATCGGAGAGATAAACCGCTCGGGCTGTTGCCCTAATGGTGGTATTTTTGCCGGTATACTCTCCAGGATTATGATGATATTGGATGGGCTTTAGCAATACGTCAGGAAAACCCCAGTTTTTGGCTACTTCGGTTCCGACCTCGGTATGGTTTATTCCAAAAACGTTTTCTTCAGCGGTTAAGGTGTCGTGTTGCTCGTCCTCGACGGCCTGGAGCACTTTGTCGTATTCTTTTGGAAAGGATCTTGCCAGAATAAGTTCGCCAAGGTTTTGCAGAAGCCCGGATACAAAAACTTCTTCGGTATCTGCATCTTTAACGTTTTCAAGAATAAGTTTGGCGGCAACTGCTGAGGTAAGAGATTTTTCCCAGAATTTTTCGAAATCAAAGCGACTCTTGACCTTTCCTCCTTTTATGGTCAGAAAAGTAAAAGACAGCACAAGGCTGCGAACCGCGTTTATACCGAGAATACTGACAGCCTGTTTGATCGAGCCAATTTGCTGCGGGAAACTGTAAAAAGCGGAATTGGACACCTTTAAAATTTTGGCTGACAGGGAAATATCCTGGGAAACCAATTCTGCAATATCGGCGAGGGTGGTTTCTTCTCTTGAGGTCAGGATAATCAACTGCGAGGCAACAGTTGGTAAAGTAGGCAACTCATCAGACTTTAAGATGGTTTGCAACAGTTCATCTTTGTTCATATCGGCTTTTCAGTTGAATTGGATGGAGGGTGATGCTTTTATAAAAGCTTTGAGAAATTATATATTTTTTCAGGGAAGATAAGCAAGTTTTCCGGGGAAATTAAAGATGGATATATTCTTAACGTTGTAAACCGAGCTAGCAACTCTCGCCGGCTTCAGGGTAGGTACAGACTTGCCCTTTGAAATTTTCAAAGACCAGAGTATCGCCCTGTTCTAGAATATACTGAGGTGTAAGGGGTATTTTTCCTTTGCCTTTGGGGCCGTCGAGGGCATAGGTCGGAATGGCCATGCCAGAAATGTGGCCATAGAGTTGACGCATTATTGCTATCCCGGTTTCGGTTGTTGTCCGAAAATGGTTGGTGCCTTTGGTCAGGTCGGCTTGAAAAAGATAGTAAGGTTTTACCCGGATGCGCAGCAGGCCGAGAAAAAGTTTTTTGAGTGTCTGCACGTCATCGTTGACTCCTTTTAACAGCACAGTCTGACAGCCCACCGGTATACCCCCGTCCGCGAGCATAGTGCAGGCCTTGCTCGATTCTGCGGTTATTTCATTGGGATGATTAAAATGAGTATTGATATAGAGCGGATGGTGAGCTTTGAGGATGGAAACCAGTTTTTTGGTGATTCGCATGGGCAGAACGGACGGTACTCTGGTGCCGATACGAATTATTTCTATTGATCGGATGGAACGGAGGTTATGTAAAATGGTTGCGATATCTCCATCCGGTAACAGCAGCGGATCACCTCCTGAAATAAGAACTTCTCTGATTTCCGGGTGTTGCCGTAGATAGGAGTATCCTGCATTCAAGGTTTTGGGACTTATCTTCATTTTGTCTGTCCCCACCTTACGCTTTCTGGTGCAGAATCGACAATACATGGCACAGGTATTTGACACCAGAAACAACACTCTATCAGGATATTTGTGGACGAGATTCGGTACCGGACTAAGATTTTCTTCATCAAGAGGATCGTCCTCGCAGACCCCGTCGTGTATCTCAGCAAGGTCGGGGATAGCCTGTTTCCAGATCGGGTCGCCGGGATGGTGGATCAATTTTAAAAAATATGGATTTATGCGCATTGGAAAGTTTGCTATTACATCGAGTAATGCGTTACTATCACAAGCCACGTGCTCCTGCAAACCATCGAGGGTGGTTATGCTGTTTTGTAAAATTTTCTGCCAAGGTTCCATGGCTGGCTATTATGGGGCAAAGAAGAGTACTTGTCAATTGCACATTTTTATTTTGAGACGATGAAGGGGGCTTGGAATGTCAACAAATCTGTACAGGTTTAAATACGATGAGTATGGAAACACACGAGAGATCGTTGTTTACGCCAGCGGGTCTGCGGCTCGGTCCTGCAGCTATATAAATAAAGGGACGGCATTCAGCCTTGAAGAAAGAAAAGCACTGGGGCTGGAGGCTACTCTTCCTCCGGGCGTGCGAACTCTCGACGAACAGGTAGAAAACTCCCGGTTGAAGATGCATGAGAAAGTGGACGATATCGAAAAATTTATTTTTATCCGATCAATGTTTGACCGTAATACCACTCTTGCACATGCAGTTATAAAAAGTGACATTAAAAACTATATAAAAATAATATATACCCCGACTATCGGTCTGGCTGTCCAGAAATATTCGTCCATGTTCAGGCAGGCCAACGGGCTGCACTTCTATCCGGGCAATATTGACAGGGCTGAAGATATCCTGCGCAGGTCTGTCCACCGTGATATCAGGGTTGCTGTGGTAACCGATAACCAGGGGATACTTGGTATTGGTGATCAGGGTGCGGGCGGCATTGCCGTCTGTCTTGGTAAGTTGATGCTCTATACCCAGGCCGCAGGAATCGCTCCCTGGCACTGTCTGCCTATTTCCCTGGACGTCGGGACGAATAACGAAAAGCTTCTTGCCGACACTAAATATCTCGGCTGGCGGCACAGGCGGCTGGAAGGTGAGGAATATTTATCGTTTATCGGCAGGTTCGTCCGGGCATTCAGAAATGTATTTCCCAATGCCCTGTGTCAGTGGGAAGATTTTTTACAGCAGAATGCTTTTAGTATTCGTGACGCTTTCGTTGATGAATTGATCTCCTTTAATGATGATATTCAGGGTACCGGGGCTATTGCACTGGCGGCAATTCTGTCGGCCATCAAAATCAAAAATGAAAAACTCGGTGACCAGCGAATCCTTATCCATGGCGGCGGCGCAGGTGGGGTCGGGATTGGTGAACAGATCATGAATGCGATGATTGCCGAAGGTCTCTCAGAGAGAGATGCGCTTAATCGTATCTTCATGATCGATTCACAAGGACTTCTTGTCAGTAGAAACAATTTGGAGCGGTATAAAAAGAAATTTGCCAAAGATAAAGCCAGTCACCCATGGCTTGGTGAAATTGATCGAAAAGATATCCCCGGAATTATACGTAAAGCAGGCATTACCATGTTGATTGGTACCACCGGTCAGGAGTTCTTTTTTAACGAAGAAGCCATCAAAGAGATTAAGAAAAACACCAGCAAACCGCTGATTCTGCCACTCTTTCAGCATATTTCAACACCGCAGGTTTTTTGCCAGAATCTCAGTAAGTGGGGTGAGGAAGGCCTTCTTGTGGCTACCGGCAATCCCTGCGCTACTGCCGAGGAGCTTGACAAAGCCTGTCATGTTGGTCAGTGCAATAATGCCTTTGTTTTTCCTGGCGTGGGGCTGGGGGTACTGGTTTCAGGTGCCAGGGAGGTGCTGCCGGAGTTTTTTACCGCTGCCGCCAGGGCAATCGCTGAGATGATGACCCCCGAACAACTCGACAAAGGGAGGTTGGTGCCACCGATAAACGATATTCGTAAAGTGGCCGTAAAAGTTGCGCTAGCTGTGGCCATGTGCGCAGTAGAAAAAGGAGTCAGTAGGCCTTGTGTGTACAGCGATTTTCAGCATAACAACGATGAGGCAAGAATGAGGACAATAATTGACAGGATCCGGTGGAGTCCTGAGTACCTCCCCCTCGTTTCCATGTAGGCTGTCTGATAGACGGAGAAATAAAAAAGCCCCCTGTGTGCATTGCCTGCACACAGGGGGCTTTTTGTATCAGTTAAAAATATAATTAGATTTTCTGCACGTTATCAGCAGCAGGACCTTTCGGGCCGTCAACTATTTCAAAGGATACTCGGGAACCCTCTTCAAGGGACTTAAAGCCTTCAGTTTTGATAGCGGAATAATGTACAAAAACATCTTGTCCACCATCTTGTTCGATAAATCCAAAACCTTTCGCATCATTAAACCACTTTACTGTACCTTCTGCCATTGTACTACTCCTTTTGCACTCAGTTCAAGTTCGAACCGTTAATGGGTTCCCGACCACTCACTGGTCAGACTTCGTTTGTTGCCTTGAAATAAAGAAATTATCGACATCCTTCGATTGGCTTGTCCATCCTTAAATCGTAAATACACAACATTTGTATCACAACAATTGATTCGTTTAGCATGTTTGCCATGTAAAGGCAATGAAATATTTAAAAATTTAATAGATAAAGCAATAGGATAGGAATTATTATTAAGAAAACTTGACAGGGCTTCCTTGGCCGAGCTCCTGTCGGTAAATAAACGATGAAAGATAGACTGCGACCGGTAAAGATGGTAAACAGTGGTCACTCAAACTGCCGGGACGTCAGGTTTTGATGTTTTTGTTTATGGAGCTGTGCAGCAGCAATTACAGTAGAAAAATATTATAAGGTGTTAAAGACCGTGTACCCTGACTATCCATTTTCGTCGCACTATCTGCAGCTTGATGGCGGCAGAATGCATTATATCGATGAAGGAACCGGACCAGTTATCGTCATGGTGCATGGCAACCCCACCTGGTCTTATTATTTCCGACATCTCGTTTCCCTCTTACGCGAAAATCATCGGGTTATCGCTCTTGATCACATTGGTTGCGGCCTTTCCGATAAACCACAGAATTATTCCTACTGCCTTGCTCAGCATATAGAAAACCTGGAACATCTACTCACGCATCTGCATATTGACCGTTTTTCCCTGGTCGTCCACGACTGGGGCGGAGCAATCGGCATAGGGTGTGCTGTGAACCACATAAGTAGTATCGAAAAAATTGTGGTCATGAATACGGCTGCGTTTCGTTCTATGAGAATACCGCTGCGAATACAGCTCTGTCGGCTGCCGTTTTTGGGAAAAATAGTTGTCAGGATGCTGAACGGCTTTGCCTGGCCTGCACAGTTTATGGCGGTCAAAAAGAAACTGGCTGCGGATGTAGCGAAAGCGTATCTCGACCCCTATAATAACTGGGATAATCGGGTAGCTGTCTATAATTTTGTCAAAGATATTCCGCTTAATGTGAAGCACCAGAGTTATGCTACCCTTGTTGCTATTGAGAACAAGCTGACACTTCTTCGGGCGCAAGGTATTCCTTTGCTTATAGTCTGGGGAGGAGGCGATTTCTGTTTTAACGATCATTTCTTTGAGGAGTGGCGGAAGAGGTTCCCAGAGGCCGAATATCGCTATTTCCCTGATGGTGGGCATTATATTCTTGAAGATAAGCTGACAGAGATCGCTCCCATGCTCAAGTCGTTTTTTCAAGTCTAGCCCCGAAAGACGGCACATAATCCAGGATTATTTTCAATGCTTCTTGAGAGGAGAAGTGCTTTTCCAGTATATTAATGCTATTCAAATATACAATATTTCTTGGTTTTTCATCTTTTGTACTCCTTTAGGGAGTACTCAACTGATTGACAGTTTTTTTGAAGTAAGGCTCTAAACGTTTAGGAGGGGTGAGGTGGCAATCAATATAGCCGAAACGTTTGTTGGCGCAGCTAAAGAGCAAGGGGAGCGGATAGCTGTTATAGAGGCGCGGACCGGCACTGAAATTTCTTTTAAAGAGTTGAACGGCAGGGCAAATGCCTATGCGGACTATTTTTCTTCGGCTGGTCTTGGCCCTGGCGATATAACAATTCTGATGGTCCGGCCATCGGTCGATTTCATCTGTTTGACGCTGGCACTTTTCAAGATTGGCAGTCCTATTGTTCTCATCGACCCTGGAATGGGTTACAAGAATCTGTTACGTTGTATTGCGAGGGTTGGGCCAAAATATCTCGTTGCTGTCCCCAAAGCCGTCCTGTTTTCAAAAATTTTCTCCAGGCCTTTTAAGACGGTGGAAAAGACATTTTGTTGTGGCAATTCTTTCGGTCTCTTGGGTCTCAATATCCTAAAACATAACGGAACTGGCGTGGACTATCCGGTCTACGAACCAAACACCACAGATCTTGCGGCGATTATCTTTACGACCGGATCGACTGGACCTCCTAAAGGGGTATGCTATGAGCATTCGATTTTCAGTGCTCAACTGCGCCTGATTAAAGAGTATTATGCCATTGGCTCAGGCGATGTGGATCAGCCTGGCTTCCCGCTTTTTGCGCTTTTTTCTGCTGCTCTTGGGGCCTGTGCCGTAATCCCCGACATGGATCCGACCAAGCCCGCCAGGGTCAACCCGAAAAAATTTGTTGCCTCCATCCGTAAATACCGAGTCACCTATTCGTTTGGCTCCCCTGCGATTTGGAATGTAGTGAGCAGGTATTGTCTGGATCATGGGATAGTTCTGCATTCTCTTCGCAAGGTGTTGATGGCCGGAGCCCCTGTACCTTGCGAACTGCTGCAGAGGGTTCAGGACATACTACCCGCCGATGCAGAAACCTTTACGCCTTATGGCGCTACGGAAAGCCTGCCAATCGTTTCGATTGAAGGTCGTGAGGTGGTCGGAAAGACCTGGCAGCAAAGTCGCAAGGGGAGAGGGACCTGTGTAGGGCGGCCATTGCCGGGTATCGAGATAAAAATCATCCATATCTCCGACGCTCCTTGTGGTGAGTTGACCGCAGATATGTTGGCAGCCGATGGAGAGATCGGGGAGATTCTCGTCCGGGGAGATGTGGTAACGAAAGCATATTGTAATAATCCCGAGGAAACCAGGCTGGCAAAGATACCAGACGGTGCCACTTTCTGGCACAGGATGGGTGATGTGGGGTATGTCGATCAAGCACAGCGTCTCTGGTTTTGCGGCAGGCGAGCTCATCGGGTCGTAACGGAGCAGGGCACGCTTTTTTCTGTGCCCTGCGAGTCTATAATAAATGAACATCCTGATGTATATCGCTCGGCTTTGGTCGGCGTAGATCATGGAACTGCAGGCCCAGGGAAAAAAATACCAGCCATCATTGTAGAGCCGCAAAAAGGAATAAAAAAGAGTGAAAAAAAGCTGCTCGAAGAAGTGCAAAAAAGAGCAGCTGAGTCGCCAATTACCTGTGATATCAAACATTTTCTGGTGCATAAAAACTTTCCGGTAGACATCAGGCACAACGCCAAAATATTTCGTGAGAAACTGGCACTATGGGCACAAAAGAAAATTTACCCCTGTCGATAAAAAAGGCACTGGTTACCGGCGGCGGAGGATTTGTCGGAAAAGCCGTCGTCACAATGCTTATCGACCTGGGGATTGAGACAAGAGTTATCGGCCGACATCGATATGCCGAGATTGAGCGAATCGGTGGACAATGTATCGTTGGCGATATAGTCGATGTAGAACTGATGGAAAAGATCACAGAAGATATTGATATTGTCTTTCATGTGGCTGCATTAGCCGGTATTTGGGGAACATGGAAAGACTATTATACCACCAATGTGCTTGGCACCGAGGTGGTGCTCGGCAGTTGTCGGAAAAACAAGGTACCCATGCTGGTGTATACCTCCACCCCTTCAGTAGTTTTTAACCGGGTGGACATTAGAGGTGGAGATGAACGCCTTGCCTATGCTGACAAGTACTTGTGTCATTATGCCAAAAGCAAGGTTATGGCCGAAAAGTCTGTCCTTAATGCAAACAGTACAACCCTTAAAACCTGTGCCCTTCGGCCTCATCTCATCTGGGGGCCGGGCGATCCCCATCTTATCCCGCGACTGCTGGCGAGCGGCCGAAAAAAAATCCTCAAAAGAGTTGGCGATGGTTCCAATCTGGTTGACATTTCTTATATTGATAACGTTGCTTACGCCCATATCCTGGCGGCAAAGAACCTGGCCGGGAAGGGGACGGCTGCGGGTAAACCGTATTTCATCAGTCAAGGTGAACCGGTAAACCTGTGGGACTGGATAAATGAGTTGTTTAGGGCGATGGATATTGAAAAGGTGCAGGACGCTATCTCATTCCCGGTTGCTTACCGGATAGGTGGAGTCATGGAGGCGCTGTATAGACTCGCAGGCTTGAAAAAAGAGCCCCAAATGACCCGGTTTCTTGCTGAACAACTGGCTAAATCTCATTATTTTTCTCTCCACAATGCCAGGGTGGATTTGGGTTATGAACCTGTTATTTCTACCTCAGAGGGCCTTTACAGGACAGTACAATGGTTGAAGGAACAATGAAAAAAAGTATCATGAAATGTTTTGTCTGGTTGCTGATTTCTGTGTTTTTTCAGTTTAGTACAGTGGCATCGGTGTCAGCATTTACCATTGGCGATGAACGAGAAGTCGGTGAAAAATTACTCTATTCGGTGCGATCCGCATTCGAGCTGATCGATGATCCCGATATTACCCAATATATCACCAAGCTTGGTCAGAGTGTCTTGAAAGTAGCTGGAATCCAGTATTTCGATTATCATTTCTTTGTCATAAACAACAAAGAATTCAACGCGTTCGCAGCACCATCGGGGTTGATATTTTTCCATTCGGGGTTGATCGAAACCATGAACTCCGAAGATGAAATGGTCTCTGTTCTGGCCCATGAAGTAGGCCATATCGTAAAACGTCATCTCGCCTCCAGGGTTGAGAAAGGAAAATATACTACCATCGGTTCGCTTGGCTTGGCCTTGGCCGCACTGGCCTTTGGTGGTGCCGCCGCCCCAGTGCTGTTGACTGGTGCGCTGGCGACCGGCCAAAGTATAAACCTGCATTTCAGTCGGCAGAATGAGGAAGAGGCGGATCTTATGGCCTATGGTTGGATGAAAAACCTCCATCGAAATCCAGAGGGACAGCTGAAAATGCTGGAATCTATGCGGCGGATAGCCCGGTACCGGAGTGAGAAGCCACCACAATATTTGCTCACCCATCCCAACCCTGAGGAGCGTCTCAATTCCATAGAATCGTTGGTCGAATACGATCGAAAATCGAGCAAAGCGCCTCCCATTGCCACCGACGATTTTGAGTTTATCCGTTTTAAATACCGTATCCTTGGCAAAGTCAAAGATTCACGGGATTTTAAGATGTATCTTGCGGGTATTATTTCCGATAGCAGATCCAGTGAATTTAAAAAGGTGATGGCAGATTACGGTTTATCTCAGATAGCGCAAAACGAAAACGACAACGTAAAGAGTTTGAAGTTGCTGGAAAAAGTTATTGCACATTTCCCTGATAAAAATATTCTCAAGACCGACAAGGGCGTTCTGCTCTTTGCCGCTGGCAAATTTGATGAAGCGGAAAAAACATTCCGAGAAGCCTTAGCAGTCAATGGTTCGGATATGTACGCTACTTTTATTCTGGCGCAATTACTCTATAGGACCAATCGCAGTACTGAGGCGGAAAAATATTTTCAGGCAGTGAGCTATGAATTGCCGGAATACGCCAAAGTCTATTTTGAATTGGGACAAATTGCTTCAGATCAGCAGCGGTCAGGGGATTCGAGTTTTTATCTCGGCAAGTATTATTTGTATGAGGGCAAATTAAAGGAAGCTGAATACAATATAAAAAATGCGCTTCGCTCGAAAACAATGTCAGAAAAAAGAACTGCAGAGAGTAAAGATCTCCTTAAGAAAATAGCAAAAATTCAAGAGTAACTCTACGTAATTAAGGAAGATCGCATTCAAGCTGTCGTTTGAGTGCACTCAAATCTGGTGCAGCCAAAATCTGTTGCCGTAGCATCGAGCTGCCCGGTAACCCTTTGAAGTAACGGCACATATGATTTTTTATGTAGCCGAGGACTCTTTCTGCCGGTAGGAATTTTTCTATCAGGCCAAGGTGCCTCCCGGCAACAGCCATAATCTCCCGTACATCTTCCGGGCGTCCAGATTCCTGAAAAACCCAAGGGTTGCCCAGTGCACCGCGTCCTATCATTACCCCGTCACAGCCGGTTTCCTCCATCATCTGCCGGCCATCTGTACAGGAAAACACATCGCCATTGCCGATAACCGGAATGGAGACCGCCTGTTTTACCTGACCGATGATGTCCCGGTCTATGGTACCGGAAAAAGCCTGAGACCAGGTTCTGGCATGCACTGTAATAGCCGAGGCCCCTGTTTCTTCGAGCATTTTAGCAAAAGCGGGAGCATTGACTGAGTTGCTGTCTTTTCCTGATCTGATTTTTACCGTAATGGGCAATGAAACGCTTGCAACTACTTTAGCCAAGATCGATTGGGCCAGGTGAAAATCTGTCATCAACGCAGCACCAGCCCCTTTCCTGGTGACTTTTCGAACCGGACAGCCCATGTTGATATCAAGCATATCCGGGCCGTAGGACGCCAAAATTTTGGCTGCTTCGGCCATCGCTTCCGGGTCAGCCCCGAACAGCTGAAAGGCCATCGGTCTTTCCTCGGCAATCGAGGCGAGCATTCTCAAGGTATTGGCCTGTCGGTAGACAAGACCATGGCAACTGATCATTTCAGAGACGCAATATCCGGCGCCAAAGCTGCGACAAAGCAGACGGAACGGCAGGTCGGTATATCCGGCAAGGGGAGCCAGGACAAAAGGAGAATCAAATGAGAGTTTACCTATACGAAGCATGGAGTAAGCGAAAAGGAAACGGCAGAGCCTGAAGAATCCAGGTCAGGCTCTGCCAAAGAGTTAAAGAGATATCCTGTTATTGTGGTAATTTGGGTATTTCCGAGATGGTGCGCTGGTATATCCTCTTTGACAGATCTTCGATAATGGTGTCGAGAGCTTCTTGCTCACTATCGGAATTTGCAGAACTATCTGTCGATACCAGATATTCCTCGGTCCAGAATTCATTGGGTACTTCGAGGACAATCTTTTTCGATGCAATATCTTTTAAGATATAACGAACCCTCAGAATCACTTTTACCTGTGTGGTTACACTTTCGGAACCATAGGCTAGGCTTGGCAACTCCAGGGAGAGGATTTCCCCGGCAAGAATCAGATCAGCTCCTTCTTTGTTACGTACCGTGTCAATGGATCCGGATTTTTGAAACCATCTGGTCAGAGATCTGTATATTTGTGAATCAAGTCCGAGTTCACTGGTTCTGTTTTTCCATTCGGTTAGATAGATGGTCCTGGACGGACCATTATAGATATTTGGGTTATGGTAGCCGCAGGCAACAACCACCGCCGCCACCGCGAGCAGAGTAAACAATAGCCATACTTTTTTCACCGTGTATCTCCTTCTTCGCGTTTTTCGGGGTTAGAGCACAATATTGACCAGCTTCTTCTTGACGACAATGGTTTTCTTAATCGTTTTTCCGTCGATGAATTTGATAGTGTTTTCGTCAGCCAGTGCTTTCTCTATGATAAATTCATCTGTAACATCGACAGGTACCTCAAGCCGTGAACGGACCTTGCCGTTCACCTGTATGACGATGGTGAGCAGATCTTCCTGTGCCGCTTCAGCATCGAACTCCGGCCAGGGTTCTTTTTCTATAGAATCGTTATTACCGATTTTCTGCCACATTTCTGCGGCAAAATGTGGCACCATAGGGGAAAGTAAGAGTAAGAGCACGGAAATTGCCTGGCGAATAACTGGTGGTTCCACCTCCTCCTGCGCATTTTCTCCAACTGAGGTAGAAAGAATATTGAAAAGCTCCATCATGGCACTGATTGCTGTATTAAAATGGAAATTCTGTTCGATATTTTCGGTGACCCGTTTTATGGTCTGATGCGTTTTTCGATGCACAATTCTTCCCTGTGCACTCAGTTGTGGGGGGATATTCGGTGCACAGTCGAGGGTATCGGTGCAGGCCTGTATCAGCCTGTATACACGGTTTAGAAATCGGGAAGATCCTTCAACCCCCTGGGCACTCCACTCCAGATCTCTCTCCGGAGGCGCGGCAAACAGGCTGAACAGTCTGACCGTATCGGCGCCGTATTCCTGAATCAAATCGTTTGGATCGACAACATTCCCTTTGGACTTTGACATTTTGGTGCCGTCTTTAATGACCATGCCCTGGGTCAGAAGATTAGTGAATGGTTCGTCGATATCCAGGTAGCCAAGATCTCGTAGAACCTTGGTGAAAAAGCGTGAATAGAGCAAGTGGAGGATGGCGTGTTCCACGCCACCGATATACTGGTCGACCGGCAGCCAGTAGGCGGCTTTATCGTGATCAATGGGTGAGTCGGTATACCTTGGACAGACGTATCTGGCAAAATACCAGGAGGATTCCATGAACGTATCCATGGTATCGGTTTCTCTTTCTGCGGGCTGGCCGCACTTCGGGCAGCTGGTAGTGATAAAGGACGATCTCTTGTATAAAGGCAGGCAGGCGCTGCCGGCCTCGGTATCTTCCGGCAGTACCACCGGCAATTGGTCTAAGGGCACGGGCTGCACACCGCATCGGTCACAGTGGATCATCGGGATTGGGGCTCCCCAATATCGTTGTCTGGAGATACCCCAATCTCGCAGCCGATAGGTAATGTGGGCTGAACCGAAGCTGTTTTCCTCGGCGAATTGTATTATTGCCGCTTGGGCAGCGAGAGAATCCATACCATTGAACCGGCCTGAATTTTTTAACATCCCGGGAACGGTCGAGGCCACTTCCATGGTTGCCGGATCAAGCTCGCTCCCTTCAGGGATGACCACAGGACTGACAGGTAAATCATATTTTTTAGCAAATTCAAAATCCCTTTCGTCATGGGCGGGTACGGCCATAACCGCACCGGTGCCATATTCCATCAGAACAAAATTTGCCACATATATGGGGACCTTTTCACCATTAAAAGGATTCAGACAATAGCGGCCGGTAAAAATGCCTTCTTTTTCCGGCACGACTTCAACTGATTGCCGCTGTTTCTGAGTAAGAATTTGTTCGGTGAACTGGCGAATTTCGGTTTCTCTGTCGGTACCTGCAATAAGGGAGTCCAGCAGCGGATGTTCGGCTGCAATCGACATGAATGTGACTCCGAAAATGGTATCTGGTCTGGTTGTGAATATGGAAATTTTACAATCCAGATCTACGACGGCAAAGTCGCAGGTAAGTCCAGTGGATTTGCCGATCCAGTTACGCTGCATCGTCAGTACTTTTTCCGGCCAGCCGGTAAGTTGATCGAGGTCACGGAGCAGTTCTTCCGCGTAATCGGTAATTTTAAAAAACCAGCCGTTCATTTTTCGAGGATATACCGGCTCGTCACAACGCCAGCAGGTTCCCTCAATGACCTGCTCGTTGGCAAGGACGGTCTGACAGGAGTCACACCAGTTTACTGTGGTGACTTTCTCGTAGACGATTCCTTTGTTAAACATCTCGATAAAAAGGAGTTGTTCCCATTGATAATATTTTGGGTTGCAGGTGGCAATCTCCCTGCTCCAGTCATACGAAAGACCAAGTTTTTTCAACTGGTTACGCATGTAGTCAATATTGTCGTATGTCCATGTCGCGGGGTGACTGTTGTTTTTTTGTGCGGCATTTTCTGCAGGGAGACCAAAGGCATCCCAACCCATGGGATGGAGGACGTTGTAGCCACGCATTCGTTTGTATCTCGCCACCACGTCGCCAATCGAATAGTTGCGCACGTGTCCCATATGTATCCGTCCGGACGGATAAGGAAACATTTCCAGCAGATAATATTTTTCTTTTGATTCGTCTTCGGTCGCTTTATACACCTCGCCGTCTTCCCACAGTGTCTGCCATTTAGCTTCAATGGATCTAAAATCGTACTTATTTGAAATGGCGTTGTCATCGGTCATTGTTTTGCCTCAAAATACAGTTGTTAAAATTTTTTCAGTCAATAGGAAAGGAGGAGTCAGAGATGTGTCAATAATCTGTCTCAAGGTACTTATACCCATTCAAGGGGGTACTAAAAAGAGTCCCGGCTTATATCCCGTTTACCGGGGTTAGATAAACCCTTCCTGGTTTTCATAACTGCTCATGTTTTCAAACATGGTAAATTCTTTGACAAATGTCAATCGTGCGACGCCGGTTGGCCCATTTCTCTGTTTGCCGATAATGATCTCGGCGGATCCTCTCTCTGGATTGTCTTCAGCTTTATTGTAGACCTCATCGCGGTAGATGAAACAGATAACATCGGCATCCTGTTCAATCGCACCTGATTCTCGAAGATCAGACATCATGGGGCGTTTGTCTGTACGGCTTTCTAACCCTCTGTTCAACTGCGAAAGGGCCATTACCGGGATTGCATGTTCTTTAGCCAGCGCTTTCAAGGAGCGGGAGATATCGCTGATCTCCTGTGTTCTATTTTCCGTATTTCGTCCGCGCATGAGCTGGAGATAATCTACGACAATCAAACCGATTTCGTGCTGCGACGCCAGCCTTCTAATTTTTGCCCGCATTTCCAGCACGGAAATTGCTGGCGTATCGTCAATAAAAATAGGCGATTCCGACAACATACCTACAGCCCTGGTCAGTTTTGGCCAGTCTTCACTATGCATATTTCCTGTTCTTATGCGCTGGGAATCTATTCGTCCTACTGAGCTTAACAGGCGCATAACCAGCTGTTCTTTCGACATCTCCAGGCTGAATACGGCCACTCCTGTCTTTTCGACCAGGGCCGCGTGCTGGGCGATGTTCATGGCAAAAGAGGTTTTGCCCATGGAGGGTCTCGCTGCAACTATAATAAGATCTGAAGGCTGGAGTCCCGCAGTCATTTTGTCTATCTGGCTATAGCCTGTGGGAACTCCGGTGATGAATTCTTTTCTTTTATAGAGTTGCTCGACCGTGGAAAAGGCCTTGGGGACAATGGATTTAATATGGGTAAAATATTGGCTTCCTTTGGATCCGGCTATATCGAAAATTGCCTGCTCCGCTTCATCTACCAGAATGTCAATGTCATTTTGTTCTTCATAGCACCGAGCGGCAATGTTGGTGTTAACCGAGATAAGCCTGCGAAGTATCGATTTTTCGCGAATGATTTTGGCATAACTTGTTACATTGGCGGTTACTGGCACAATCGAGGTGAGTGATGCAAGATATGTCGGTCCGCCGGCCTGATCGAGTTTATTAATGTTTTTGAGTAAATTTGAAACGGTAAGAAGATCCTGTGGCTCATTTTTCTCAAAAAGATCAATCATCGCATCATAAATGAGACGATGATTATTTTTATAAAAATCCTCGGGCCGCAGGATTTCCAGAACAGCACCAAGAAGATCCGCCTTGAGCAGAATCGAGCCGAGGACGGCCTGTTCAGCTTCAATATTTTGTGGCGGTATTCCTGAGGGAACTATTGATCGGGCAGGGTCGGGTATGTTCTCGAAGTTGTTCATTATTGGTCGAAAGAAGAAGCCTTGCTTGGCAGGTAAAAGTGACTATCAACCCCAGCAAAAGGTAAATAATCCTGAGCACTTTACAGTAGCCCCCTTAAGGGGATAAGTGCCTTGGTGGAATATCCAAGTTGTTACTGTTACAATTACTTTCTCTGGTCTTGTGTTTTCACCCCTCAAGGAGGTACTGAAAAGAGTGACAGAGTTACAGGAGTAATGCTCTTATAATGTAAGACGCCATTAAACAAAAACACACCATGAAGGTCAAGCCTTCCAGGTGTGTTTTTTATTGTCGCATTACCGGCAAAAGGCACTGGTAAAAAAGACCATTACCGGCAGTCGACTGTGCCGTCAACGAACCACGCCACTTTAGTTTGCCTGGATAGGCACAACGTTGAGGGTAAATTCTGCGAGCACATTAAAACCAACCTTCACCTGCAGCTTCGTTTCACCGAGGGTCTTAATCGGCTCGTTCATAAGAATTTGTCGTTTATCCAGTATTACATTCATCTCACCAAGTTTTAAGCAGATATCTGCGGTTGTGACGGAACCGAAAAGGCGTTCGTCAATACCGGCTAACTGCTCAATAACTATGGTCAGCCCAGATATTTTTTTAGCGGTTTCCTCTGCACTTTTCTGGTCCTTGGCCCGGCGAGCTTCTATGGCTGCCTTATCTTTTTCGAGAAGGGACAGATTAGTCGGGGTCGCCTGAACAGCTTTGCCCTGGGGCAAAAGATAATTACGCCCATATCCTGGTTTGACGGTTACCACATCGCCTTCCAGGCCGAGAGAGCTGATAGCTTGTTTTAAAATAAGTTCCATATTGTTAAACTCCTATGAAAATAGGTCTCGTAAACCGGCCTCGTGATAAAAATATCATTGTGCCGGTAATTATTACTTAGGTTGATTGACTTCTTTTTGCTTCAGTTTGCGAAAATCAAACCAGATATCACCTATGCCGAAGATAAGCAGAAGTATTGTACCAAACGACTGAAAAACAATCATAACATAAAAAAAAGATCTGAGCAGCAGGGGGACTTTCCATTTATTCATAAAAAAAATGGCAATGGACATGCCCTGAAAGCAGTAGATCATACTTAACAAAACGAGAACATTGATGCCGATAATTCTCAATAACTGGATCGGCAGGATGGCGAATAATCCTGCGCCAATCGCCAGCCAGATAATTTTTTCCGGCAATTGCCAGAATTGATAACTCACCCATGGTGCAGTGCCCCCGGTTTTAGGCAAAAGTATGTTACCAAGAACCATGGTAAACCAGGTGAGCACCAGAATAAAACTCCCGAGAATGGAAGGCATTATCAGTGGAATATATACCCTCATCCAGCGGAGGGTGGTTTCAAGCATTACCAGGGTTTCTGCCGAAATATCGTTGTTCTGCCGGTAATAATTGAGCGCTTCGGCAATTCCTTCATCCAGAGAACTCAAAAACTGTCCATACGCGGAAACGTCTGAGCCGATAGACAGTGCGACGAGAATAACGACCCAGCTGCCGGCTAAAGTAAGAGAACTCTTCAGGCCGCTAACTGCGGGAGTGTCCTGCCGTTCCGTTGAGAGAAAAAGGACATATCCGGAAAGTAAAAGAGCAAAAGAAAAAACAAAAAATTCAAAGTTTCGAAGGAGGAGGTAGGCTACGAAGGAAATGGCAACGGCAATACCCAGTAATCGTTTGCCAGTAAACCCTCCGTAGCTGCCCAGCGTATATAGAGCCATCAGGGGCAAAAATATATACAACCAACCAAACAGCGACCATTGTACGCCGGGCAGAATAATAATGAGTGAAGCAAAGAGAATTGATCGGACAATTCCACCTATCTTCGGTTGCTTATTTTCCTGGCTGGCCACCTTAAATTCCCTACAGATTCCTGCTAGATTATCCTTGAGAGTTTCCCGCATAGGGCAGAAAAGCAATCTGCCGAGCCTGCTTGATAGCCTCACACAGCTGACGCTGATGTGTGGCACACGTGCCGACAATACGACGAGGGATTATTTTTCCTCTCTCCGAAACAAAATTTCTCAGTGTTTTTACATCTTTGTAATTAACAACTAAATCTTTTTCGCCGCAGAAACGACAGGATTTTCTGCGAGTGAATAGTTTTTTCTGTGGTCTTGGCGCCATGAAAGTATCCTCCGTAATTAAATATCTTGAGAAGATTCCGAGTAAATTTTACTCTTTATCATCATCGTTATTTTTATCATCATCGTCAGCAGTTTCGGCCGCATCTGTTTCCTCACTTTCGAGTTGTGCGGTAGCTTTGGCTGATATTACTGCCTGCGCTTCTTCTATGCCCTCTTCGGTGATAGAACTTGCAGTCTTGATGGTCAGATATTTCAATACAAAGTCATCGATTCTGAATTTTCGTTCGATTTCTGAAACAGCTGCCGGGGTAGCGGCATAATCACAATAAACATAATAGCCAAGGCTTTCTTTTTTAATGAGATAGGCCAGTTTTTTCATGCCCCATTTGACCAACTCGATAATTGTTCCTTTTTGATCGAGAATGATTTTACTGGTGCTTTCGACAACTCGGTTAATCTCATCTTCCCCAGCATTAGGGCGAATGATAAAGATCGTTTCGTACCTGCGCATGCGTTCCTCCTCGTGGACGTATGGTTTTTGCGGTTCTATTCGTTCCGCAATTTTCGGCCCCCACACCTTAATTTATTCTTGGTAGAGAGCAAGAAGGTCATAATAACACGTTGTTATTATGTGTTTATTAGAGGCAAACCTGAAAAATGAATTCTGCGGTTTGCCTCTTTGTAAAAAACTGACTATATTACATAGGCAAGGTAGATGTGTCAAACAATATTATTTTTCTTTTCTTCGGCCTTGATAGCTTCCCATTGCGCGGCGAGTTGTTCCTCATTTTCATAAGTTTGGCCTGCAAAAACATGAGGGTGTCGGCGAATGAGCTTCTCGTTGATGGTGTGAAGAACATCGCAAAGGTGGAAATCACCCTGGTCGTTGCGTATCTCAGAGATCATAACTATAAGATAGAGAAGGTCGCCAAGTTCCTCACATATATTAACATGGTCATCATTTTCGATGGCATCGACAAGTTCCTGGCATTCGGATTTAAGATATTTAAGTAAAGAAATGGAGTCCTGGCGCTTGTCCCAGGGGCAACCTGCTTGGCCTCGGAGAATTTTAATGGTTGCAACGAGTTCAGATAATTTAAGATCACAATTATTCATTTGATTTTTTGTTAGGCTAAATAAGGTAATAAAGATTTATGGAAAAGTTGAAAGAACCTATAATTCAAAGACTATTTTCACTTATTTCTGACAAAAAGGAGTTGACAACCAACTCTCGAAGAACTATCTAGCTCTGCTGGAAGGTATTGTCAGGTTTCGTGCATTTGCCTGTTAAGAATACCATCTTTTTGCGAAATGCACATTCGGTTTATTGGAGTGCATTTGCAAGGAGGAGAAGGGTTCCTCAATGAACAATATGTGTTTTTAAAAATAGAGGTATATTAATGGAAGACGACAAAAAACAAAAACTGCTTCTTGAAAAGCATAAGGATATTGCAAGGATAGATCAGGAGTCAAAAAGAACTCACGGCTGGTATGTCAGAGTGAGGTTTTTAGGAAGAACGCATTCAAAGTTCTTTTCCGACAGAAAGTGTGGTGGGCGTTACTCCAGTTTGTTGTCGGCGATTTCCTGGCGCGACAAGACAGAGAAAAAGCTGGGTAAAGTCAGGACAAACAAACATATGGTTACGGTGAGTAACTCCGGAACTGGTGTCGTCGGTGTACGGCTCAACGATAAACTCAACCGGTACGAGGTGAGTTGGGTTACCCATCAGGGGAAACAGGGAAAAACATCTGTCTCCATCTCGAAACATGGCAAAAAGGCCGCTTTCGCCAGAGCGTGTTCTATCCGAAGCGAAAAAGAAAAAGCCCGTCTGGAATATTCGGGCTGAGATGCTGAATATATTTGCCCCGAGTTTATGGAAGGTTCTGAAATGATAGGGAAATATTTCGGATGACTGGAGTTTATGTGATATTCTATTGGGCACTGGGTACTCTGGTATGTACGTTTGGACGAAAAAATGTGTGTACCCGAGAAATAGGAAAAGTTTAATTTGTGTTGACAATAAAGGAACAATGCGTTTGAATGTCGTGTTCTGGAAAAAACAGTTATTTATGTCAACAATTGAGTAAGTGCACTCGAGAAGATTCACTCAAAGGGGTTCATATATGTATGCTATAGTTCGTACAGGTGGAAAACAATATCAGGTTGCGTGCGGGGATCAACTTCGGGTGGAAAAACTCGAAGGCAACGTTGGCGACAATATAGATTTAATTGATGTTCTCATGGTAGTTGGAGATGACGGCGTTAAAATTGGTCAACCTGTTCTTGAAAATGCTAAGGTTACAGCAAAAATTGCCGAACAGGGAAGAGCAAAAAAAATCATTGTCTTCAAGAAGAAGCGCCGCAAAGGATATCGATTAAAAAATGGTCATAGACAATCATTCACTGCGCTGAAAATTGAAGAAATTACGGCCTAAAGATTGTTGCCGCAAAATTTACGGATACAACAGTATATTTATCATGATTTCCGTCGGATAAAAAGGAGTAGAAGATGGCTCATAAGAAAGCAGGTGGTAGTTCACGAAATGGTCGCGACAGTGCAGGTCAGCGACGCGGAGTTAAGCGATTCGGTGGACAGGTAGTCAAAGCTGGTAATATTTTGGTTCGTCAGCTTGGTACGGTGATCCATCCAGGAACCAATGTGGGTTGTGGACGTGATTATACGCTATTCGCCAAGATTGAGGGCGTTGTGACATACGAAGAATTTGGTAAAAATAAAAAACGAGTCAGCATTTATCCTGTAGCTTGATTTTATCAAATATCGTTTCCGAATGATGTGGATTGTGCACTTCACTCGGCACGTTGAACTCGACCTCAATTAGTATTGATGGTCGAGTTTTTTTTTATAGATTTTTTCGGTTTTGATACCCTTTAGGGAGGGTTATGGCATTTATTGATGAAGCAAAATTTTTTGTGAAAGCCGGTGATGGCGGGAATGGCTGTGTCAGTTTTCACAGAGAAAAATTTGTGCCTCGAGGTGGGCCAAATGGGGGCGATGGTGGACGAGGTGGCAGCGTCCTTATTCGAGCCACCAACTCTTTGAATTCACTTATTGATTTTCGTTACCGATCCCATTTTAAAGCGGAAAGAGGGGCGCACGGCAAGGGAAAAGATATGCATGGACACTCAGGGAAAGACTGTTTTGTTGAAGTCCCTGTTGGCTCAATAATTAAAAATAACGAAACTGGCGAGCTGCTGGCCGATCTTGCAGATGCTGGAGATTGGATTGTCATTGCCAAAGGTGGCACTGGTGGTATGGGAAATCCTCATTTCGCCAGTGGGACGAATCGTACTCCGCGAGTCGCAACCAATGGTGAAGCTGGTGAAGAATTCTGGTTAAAGATCGAGCTCAAACTTCTCGCTGACGTTGGTCTGGTCGGCTTACCCAATGCAGGTAAATCGACTCTTTTATCAAAACTCTCGGCGGCCAATCCGAAGATAGCATCCTATCCTTTTACCACCTTGGAACCGCAACTTGGGGTATTGCAGCTCAAATATTTCAAGCCCTGCATTATTGCTGATATTCCCGGGCTTGTTGAAGGTGCACATAATGGGGTGGGTCTCGGGCATAAATTCCTCCGCCATATCGAACGCACCAGTATGCTTTTACATGTCATCGATGCAGCTGATGAAAATGTCGAGAAAAATTTTGGCGTAATTGCTAATGAACTTCTTCTATATAAAGAAGAACTCGTCGACAGAATACAGATTCTGGTATTAAATAAAATTGACCTGGTTGAAGAGTCGGAGCTCAAAGAATTGGCAACATTTTTTCAGCAGATGGGGCAAAAAGTTATCTGCGTTTCGGGAATGACCGGTGAGGGAATTGATGCCTTGAAAGAGCTTGTGTTAGAAACCTTGGAACAAGGTGAAAAAAAGGATCAATAAGAGGTTCTTTCCGGGTGCTCTCTTCATGAACTTGATCGGAGCAAGGCAGAAATTTACGTTTTTTCGGTAATAGTTATTTATTCAGGCGGGTTCAACAACTTATGAATTCGAATATAGAAATTGAAGAAGGACTGTATTATAGACAGACTCTCTTCGATAAGGCGAAACGAGTAGTGGTCAAGGTAGGGAGTGCTATCTTGACCAGTGCAGACGGAATCAACAAACAGGTCGTCGATAATCTCGCCAAAGAGATAGCATTTCTGCACAATAGCGGCAGAGAGGTGATTCTAGTCACCTCCGGCGCGGTTTCTGCCGGAAGACGAAAAATCCATATAAACGATGACCTGGAATTGACAATCAAGCAAAAACAGGCTCTTGCTGCCATAGGCCAATCCTGCCTCATGCATGATTACGACGAATCTTTTGCCGCCTATGGTATAAATATAGCCCAGATACTTTTGACGCATTCCGACCTCGCCAATCGCAAAAGGTACCTCAATGTTCGTAACACCATCCTCACCCTTTTTAAATATGGTGTGATACCGGTGATTAATGAAAACGACACGGTTTCGACTGAGGAATTGAAATTTAGTGACAATGACAGCCTTGGCGCCCTGGTTGCTAATCTGATCGAGGCGGATATGTTCATCTGTCTGACCGATGTCGATGCCTTGTATGACCATAACCCGCTGACTGACGCAAACGCCAGGCCGATCTATACCGTGGCCGAAGTTACCGAAGAGATCATGACCATGGCGGATAACAGCAAAAGTATCTTGGGTACTGGCGGAATGCGCAGTAAAATTATAGCTGCCAAGATGGTTTCTGCCGGTGGAGGGAGTTCCTTTATCGGTCCTGGCCGACAAACGGATATTCTCAAGCATCTTTTTTCCGGAGAGGTTATCGGCACATTTTTCCTGCCTCGACCAGAAAAAATGCAGAGCCGAAAGCGTTGGATAGCGTATGTCCTGAAACCTAAAGGCAATCTGATACTTGACCCGGGCGCCTGTAAGGCAATCGGCCAAAATGGTAAAAGTCTTCTCCCTTCGGGCATTACTGAGGTTGATGGCCAATTTGACGTGGGCGATCCGGTCCGGTGCCTGGACATAAACAAAAAGCCGGTAGCTGTCGGTTTAACGAACTTCAGCTCGGATGATCTGCGCAAAATAAAGGGCGTACATACTGATCAGATTGTGCAAATATTAGGGATCAAAGAAAGTGACGAGGTGATGCATCGAGATAATCTGGTCATCCTCTGAGCTATACACATACATGTCATACTAAAAGGTGATGGTGTCGTAAAAACTCTTCATCTTCTTCGTTGTTGCGAATTTCACTATCATTACGACGTACCTTAGTAC
>CBDTUM010000029.1:0-37044 GCA_965363495.1 uncultured Desulfopila sp. | reverse complement strand
GTACATTGAAATTAACGATTGCCCCGATTGTCAGTTCCCGGAAAATCCTGATTGATATACAATGGAACAAACCACAGAAAAAAGGGGTTAACCAGTTAATAAATCTGGACACCCCTTGTTTTTATTGGTGCCCTCGGCGCGAATCGAACGCGCGACACCAGGATTAGGAATCCTGTGCTCTATCCCCTGAGCTACGAGGGCTGTTGTGACAGCTTAAATCAGGCGGAATAATACTCAAGTTTTCCTAAAGCGCAATCTTTTTTGAGTATCCGACGAAGAGAATTGCCTCTCGAATTGGCTTTTTTGCTTTCAACCCATTGAGGACGGTTCACCGTCGACAAACAGTGATTCACCATCCTCAATCATTCTTCCGGGGTAGGCAGCTTCGGTAATATTGCTGTTAACAATGCAATTTCTGCCAATTTTCTGGTCGGCAGGCACCACAGCTCCTTTGCCAATCAAGGAGATTCCAGTGTAAAGGTGGCTTGGTTGGAGTTTGTTTGCCACCTTATAATTTTCCCCAAAACCAACAATTGCATTCGCTCCCACCTCGACCCTTTTGTCAAGGATAGCGAGATCAACAACCGCCCCTTTTCTGATAATACAATCTGCAAAAAGAATGGAATTTTTAACAGTAGCACCTTCTTCAACCACTACCCCCGGTGCCAGCACCGAGTTGATAACCGAGCCCCGGATAGTGCTGCCCGCGGAAACCATGCAGTTTTCAAGGTGACAAGCAGCACCAAAGCGCGCGGGAGGACGATCGGAAATCCGCCCTTCCATTTCGATATTCGTCCTGATTTCCCATGCTTGCGGGGAAATACCACTTTCCTTCTTCAAGACATCCATATTGGCTTCCCAGTATGCCTGAATCGTGCCAACATCACGCCAATATCCATAAAAAGGATAGGCAAAGACATTGTCCTCGGCAATCGCCCGGGGCAGGATATGATGACCGAAGTCCACTTCGGATTTGTCACGGATGAGTGTTCTTAAAAGGTAATTGTAGTCAAAAACATAGATTCCCATGGAGGCCAAATTGGTTCGGGGATTTTTCGGTTTCTCTTCCCAATCAATGATCCTGTCGTGCTCGTCAACAATCCCGGAACCAAACTGGTGCATTTCACTTTTCGGCACAACCATCATGCCGACAGTCACATCGGCACTTTTTGAGCGGTGATATTCGATCATGGCATCAAAATCCATATGGTAAATATGGTCGCCGGAAAGAATCACCACCTCTTCTGCCGGGTTGGACTCTAAGAAATCTATATTCCTGCGCACCGCATCAGCAGTGCCTTGATACCAGTCTGACTCTTTTTCTCCGGTACGTGGGGGCAAAATTGTCACTCCTCTGCTCCTGCCGGTGAAATCCCAGGCATCACCCATGCCAATATGATGCATAAGCGACAGCGGCTTGTACTGGGTCAGTATCCCAACCTTTTTCAGTCCGGAGTTCATAACGTTGCTGAGGCTGAAATCGATAATACGATAAATGCCTCCAAATGGTACGGCAGGTTTGGCACGTTTTTGCACAAGGATGTTCAAGCGACTGCCGACTCCACCCGCAAGAATTAGCACCAATGCTTCTTTTGCTCTTTTCATCGCAGCACCTCCCCTGCTTTCAAACGAATCGGCCAATTTCTTAGAGGAATCTGGGGATAGATCGTGGCTCCTTCTCCAATAGTCGTTTTATTGGGGATATTGTTATTCCAACCGACCATCGTAACCGGTGTTTTGGCATCACAAATCTCGGGTCCAACAACCGCAGAGTCGCCGTAGTTGTTATTCACATCGGAAACGACCTTGTTTAATCTGCAATTCTCACCAATTATATTGCTAAAAAAGATCACCGAATTTTCAACCACCGCCCCCTTTTTAACATGCACACCAGGAAAGAGAATCGAATTTATGACGGTCCCGCCTATCTTGCAACCATTGTATATCATGCTATTGTGAACAACAGCCTTCTCACCCATCAACGCTGGTTCATTGTCCCGTATGTGCCGGTGTTCAAGGTTGGTTCGGAACACCCATTTTTCCAAATCGATGAGAGGATCGTCCCCAAGCAGGTCCATATTTGACTGCCAATATTCATTAATTGTCCGGGTATAGCCCCAGTAACCCGAGAACTTATACCCATATACTTTGGCATTTTGCTCGAGCAGCGCAGGAATGATGTCTTTTCCAAAATGATACGAGTCACCTTCCTGATTTTTTTCCAGAGCACGATAAAGTACTTCCGGTTTAAAACAGAGAACCGTCATGGAAGCCCAGTCTGATTCCGGACTCGCAGGTTTTTCCCAGTACTGAACAACCCTGCCGCCACGTAAGCCGTCCTCATCATCAATACGCGCGATGCCAAATCTACTTGCATCGGCTTTTGGAACCCGGATAAATCCAACCGTCAGGTCCGCACCCTTGGCCGTATGATAGTCGATAAGGTCCTGATAATCCATTTTATAGATATGGTCCCCAGATAGGATCAGGACCTCTTCAGGACTATGGTATTTAACATAGTCAAGGTTCTTGTATATGGCGTCTGCCGGCCCCCTATACCAATCAGAGCCCTCCGAACCGAGAAAAGGGGGAAGAATGGATATATGACGGTAGCGTCCGATCATATCCCAGGCAGCTCCCGTGCCAATGTGATTGATGAGGGAATAGCTGTGATACTGACTGAGGAGAGCAACCTGCTCGATACCGGAATTCACCAGATTGCTGAGGGAAAAATCAATAACCCGCCCGACACCGCCAAAGGGGACTCCCGATTTAGGGCGATAGGATGTCAGAACGTTTAATTCATCAACGCGACTACCTGCCAGGATCATTGCTAACGTGGAAGGTTTAAGCATAGGAGCACCTCAAGAAGAGAAGATCAGCAGAGGAATGCGCAGAAACATCAAGAAGCTGTCACGCATCCTTACTCGCAAATTATTTTCTCAGGGTAAAAGAAAACATCTTCTTGTGCAAGCATAGAAGAGAGCAGCTCTGTACAAAAGCACTAAATGTGGCGCATAATGAAACGCTTCAGCGTATCAGAAGTGAACTCTTTATCACCGAGTTGGAGATTTTTCAAAGGCACTTCCGCCCTTGCTGCTCCTTTGTGTCCACCTGCGGACCCGAGAGAACCAAAAATTTTGTCAGCCAGCTTACCTGCGCTTTTACGATAGCCATCACAACGGAAGATAACGACCAGTTTTTCGCCATGAATGCCGGAAACAAAAACCCAGTCGATTTCCCCGACATGATTGAGAAAATCGGCGACAATCACCAGGACATCTGGACTCCTGACTCTCCCCAAGTGAGTGTAATAACGACTCTTTGAGTATTTCAGAGCAGCCAGGGCAATGGAAAAATATTTAAGCTCAGACTGTCGCAGATCGGTAAGCTCGAATTTACGTACCAAATCACGGTTAGCGATATTAAAAAGATACCGAAAGGAGATCCCGTCGGCCAGGACCGATTTCTGCTCAAAATCCTGGGTATCGACCTTAATCCCATAGAATAATGCCGTGGCCAAAGCAACTGACGGTTTCATGTTTGCTGCCCGGAGATACTCAACAGCCATTGTCGCTGTAGCGCCATACTCTGGCCGAATATCGATAAACTCGCAGTTGAAGTCACCCGATATTGGATGGTGGTCGATTATTGCATGAATCTTAATTTTCTCAAAACAGGGCAGATGCGTAGGTTGGGAATCGACCATAACCTTCTTACTATATTTGTCAATCTTGACATCTTTGAGCCGTTCTATAGGGATTCTCAGTCTCTTAACCATCGCCTGATTGTTGAGGCGCCGGATTTCATTGGGATGTGCTATAGTTACACTCTTGACTTTATAACGCAGGAGCCTTTTAACAGCTAAAGCAGTTGCGAGAGCATCCGGATCGGCATTAATGATAACAAGGACTTCATCTTCCTTGCTAAAAACACTCCAAAAGGCGAGCAAACGATCCTTAGCAGTATTCTTGTAAGTTTGTTTACACAAAAGGGGCGCATTATTCTTTTGTTTCTTAGTCATATACGGTAACAGTGGCGTATTTGAGATTCTAACCCTGGTGATCGGATCCCCAAACGGGAAGCTTTTGCAAATCATCGCCAGGTATTCGTTTATACTGCAATCGCCTCAGTTCATCTGATCCGCTTTTCTTGGCGGATTGATGAGAGTACCAAGGTATTACATCCAAAAGCCAGCCACCTCCTGTTGAAAAAGATCTGTTCAGTTTCACGAAAAACCACACAAACAGATCAGTTAGACGCTAGCAAATAGCGCCCCCCGATAAACGATTATATTTTGCACCCCCGTGGGGGGTATCTTTCTTTAAAGAAATTATTTTCAAATAACAGACAACCAAATAATCCTATTTCACTAATATATCCTTAACTTCGGGGGTAGAGTAACTCCATGGTAACCTTCGACCATACCACACTAATCAAGGGAATTGCAAGGACAGGGTGTTTTCCATCGCCTCCGGCAAAGGCGGTTCTTGACGCACGGAAATGATAATGTTACCTACATCTGAACGATCATACTCTTCAAACATCATGTCAAGTAAAGAGCATCAACTATGAAAGGAATACTCGCCATTGGTCTTGGCGGCGGCATTGGAGCTATCGCCAGATACACAGTCGCAATCTGTGCAGAAAAAGTAACTCCGGTAAATTTTCCTCTCGGGACCTTGGCTGCCAACCTCCTTGGTTGCCTGTTGATTGGTTTTTTCTGGAGTTCTTTTGAGAGAGTACATATAAGTCGAGAATTCAGACTGTTTCTCTTTACTGGATTTCTTGGCGGATTTACCACATTTTCCACCTTTGCAATTGAGACTGAGAGACTTTTCAAGGCAGGCGAACCATTCCATGCGGTTTCTTACATGTTGCTCAGTAACCTCCTGGGAATATTCATGGTCGCCTTAGGATTTTTCCTCAGCCAACGCATTATTCGATAGCTGGAGTTTCTTACGTGAATTTACTAAACCGCTATCTGTTGAGCCAGTTCGTTAAATATTTTTTTACAGTCAACGCCGGATTTGTGTCTATCTACCTGCTTGTTGATTTTTTTGAAAAAATAGATGATTTCACTAGTGCTGGCAAACCAATCTCCCTTGCTCTTGAATTTTTTTTCCTGAGCATTCCTTTTGTCATCGATCAGCTGGGCCCTGTATTTATCCTGCTCTCCGGGGTAATTTCTCTTGGTATTCTCAACCATACCAATGAATTTACCGCCCTGAAGGCTGGTGGAATTCCGCTTCGGTTAATCATCAGACCGCTGATTTTTGGCTCCGTTCTTTTTACCATGCTTTTTATTACTGCGGCCCAGTGGCTTCTACCCATAACCATTGCCAGGACCAACAAGATCTGGTACGAGCAGATCAAGGGTAAAGTTCCTTTGGGGATCATGCGCAACAACCGCTATTACTATAAAGGAAAAGAGGGTTTTTATTCTTTTGACTGGCCCAACCCCAAAGAATATTTCTTTAAAAATTTTTCCTATTCCTGTTGGGATGAAAAATACAATATCAAAACATTAACCACCGCAGCAGATGCTGACTGGCAAGACAAGGACGCCAGCTGGATCTTAACTGACGGTCAAATCCAACAGCAGAAAGAAGATAACAACTACCGAATCACTAATTTTACAACCCTCAAAACACAATTGCCTGAGCAGCCTGAAAACTTCCTGATCCCGGCCAATAAAGCGGCAGAACAGTCACTTACCAGCCTTTATCAGGAAATATTTCAAGCCACGGATGATTATGAAATAAGAGCTGCCCTGGCCAACTTTCTTGGCCGCATTTCCTATATATTCCTCGGAATACCATTACTCTTGCTCGGTATGCCCATCCTGCTCTATTCCTACCGAAAATGGGGACGCGATCTTTCGGTGGCAATTCCGGTAAGCTGCGGCCTCGCCTTTTTCGCTTGGGGGATATGGAGCGCCCTGCAATCCCTGGCAATTGCCGGCTATCTTTCGCCAGTCGTCGCTGCAGTCAGCATACATATAATTTTTTCTTGCACGGGAATCTTTCTGCTCATTAAAAATGATAGATAGAACAATCAGATTATAAAAAAAGCCGTCCGGGATGCAAACCGAACGGCCTTTTTCATTGTACGACTTTTCTTTCTAAGTGTATTAAGATTAACTCGTAAAAAGTCCTATTTTAGTCCTATTTTGCGATTGTTCAGCAAAAAACTTCCTCTGTGAGGCGTAAATTTTTTCAGCATGCCATCTCTTGTTACTTCTCGATGGCCATCAGTTCGACATCAAAAATAAGAACAGAATTAGGCTGGATCTTCGGGGCAGCACCATTTTCTCCGTAAGCCAGTTCAGAAGGGATGACCAGATGTAATTTCGTGCCCACATTCATCAACTGAAGCGCTTCTCCCCACCCTTTAATGACCTGATCAACCTGAAATTGGGCTGCTTCCCCGTGGGCCTTCGTACTATCAAATTCCGTCCCATCAATCAACGTCCCAACATATTCAACCTTCACTTTATCGGTCGCCTTGGCTTTGTCTCCCTGCCCCTGTTTCAGGACCTCATATTGCAAGCCACTCTCTGTAACGACGACACCCTTTTTCTTTTTATTTTCTTCGAGGAACTTTGCTCCAACAGCATGATTAGCAGCCTTCATTTCTTCCATCTTAGCTTTCTGCTGTGTCTGCATCTTCTGGGCAAATTCTTTCTGGATAGCCTGCATTTCCTCAGGTGTCAGCGCAGGTTTCTCTCCTTTATAGGCATCTTCAATACCTTTTACCAAAAATTTCTGCTGGATATCTCCTCCAGCTCCTTTAAAATAATTGCCAACCTCAAATCCCATACTATAACTGATTTTTTCTTCAAAACTCGCAGGCGCTGCAGATTGAGAAACGGCAGGTATTGCAATACACAATCCAAGAACTGCCGACACCAAATATTTTTTCATTAGAAACTCCTCCTTAGAAGTTTTATATTTTACCGCATTTACGACCAGAAAGTCGCGTTGTATATTATTGTTAGAAGCAGCACAGGCAATGCCAGTATGCCGTACGTGAGTATCACCAGAGTAATGCCCTGATTACCTCTATTGAGGTGTTTATCGGTTCCAAGTTGGGGATAACGCCGAAGCAACGACTTGACGACTCCAGAGCGTTTGTTAAAATTTTCTCCGGCAATAAAATCACTTATAAGGCCTTTAGCCTTTAAAAAATCGAGCGTTTTTCTGCATTCTGTTCGTATCGCCCCACCCTTGCCGCTCGAACCATAGCCATGGATCAGGGTAAGCACATTGATGTTATTTCTTGCCGAATCTTCAATTATTTCATGCATCCGAGTCAGGGCCACATCCACCACCGGTCGCCCAGCCTCCAGGTTGATTGTTTTATGCACAAAACCAGATTTTTGTTTACGCTCGACGGTCTCGATTTTGCTGCCACAGAAAGGACACGCCACATTTGATGCAGCTATCGTATTGCCACAGACATCACAAACAATCTTCATCCTGCTACCACATTTTTTTTTGAATCATTACATTCTACGGACGTTGATGACAGCCGGCAGTTGCCGTAGGTGCTGCATCAGGATATTGAGATGATCGAGGTTTTGTACCTCAAGTGAGATCGTCATGTCCGCCATATCGGTCGGGGTGGTATGAGCCGAGATATCAACAATATTTGCATTATCGAGATTGATGGAACTACTTATTTCAGAAAAGATTCCACGCTTATTTTCCGCACTGACATGGATACCGACTTTAAAATTTTTCTCGCCAATACCGGACCAGGACACCTCTATCCACCGCTTAGGATCGGAACTGAGGAGATTGTGGCAACTTGCCTTATGCACAGAAACACCACGTCCCATGGTGATAAAACCAACTATCGGATCCCCCGGCAACGGACGACAACATTGACTCACCTTAACAAGCATACCGTCGATACCATCGATTTTCACCCCGGAGATGTCCTTACCATCCTCGCTGGTATGTTGACTCACCATTCGGCTGGCCAGTTCTTCCGGTGGCAGTTCGACGGCGAGGGACTCGCTCTCTTTACGCAGCTCAGGTGGCTGGAGTCCCTTAATCAGGTTTTGAACGGTAATTACGCCGCTTCCAACCTTGACCAGCAGGTCATCCAGGGAGTTACAGTGCAACTGCTTGAGAAGGAGACGAATATGACCACTTTTAATGATCTTTTTGAGCGAAGTGTCATATTTTTTGATCTCTTTTTCGCAGATTTCTCGACCAAGCTTGAGAGCCTTTCCTTTTTCTTCACGTCGCAGCCAGGACCGTATCCTGGTCCTGGCCCGGCTGGTCTTCACCAGGTCCAGCCAGCCCCGCCTGGGAATTTGTGAGGGAGAGGTGACGATCTCAACGATATCACCGGTCTGCAACTGATATTTAAGCGGCACCTGTCGGCTGTTAACCTTTGCCGAAACACAATGGTCACCAACCTCGGTATGAATAGAATAGGCAAAATCAATAGTACAACTGCCAAGAGGAAATTCCTTAACCTCACCTGTCGGGGTCAAGGCATAAACCTCGGGATCGTACAACTCACCGATAAGACTGTCGAGAAATTCCCTCGGATCTTCAACGTCCTGCAGAGAGGTAACAAGTTTTTTCAGTTCACGAAAAAGTTTGGCATCATTTTGATTTACTTTTTGCCCCTCTTTATAGGCCCAGTGCGCCGCAACCCCTTCCTGGGCTACCCGGTCCATCTTATCAGTACGAATCTGGATCTCGATAAAGTGATCTCGAGGACCTACGACCGTAGTGTGCATCGATTGGTAATTGTTAGCCTTGGGGGCAGAGATAAAATCTTTAATTCGGCCAGGTACAGGTGCCCAGTCAGCATGAATAGTGCCAAGCGCCTCATAGCACTCGTTCACCGTATCAACGATGATACGAAAAGCAACCTTATCATAGACCCGATCAAGTGAAATGTTCTGGGCGATGAGTTTCTTGTAGATGGAATAGAGATGCTTGGGACGACCGAGAATACGGATGGGTGTGATATTACTTTCCGCCAGTTTCTCATGGAGGATAGCGATAACTTCATCGACATATCGCTGCCGCTCATCTAGAGAGCTCTCCAAAGTATGCGAAAGATTATAGTGTTCTTCCGGATATAAAAATTTAAAAGCATGGTCCTCGAGCTCACGCTTGAGCCAGTCGATACCAAGACGGCTGGCCAAAGGCGCATAAACATCCATGGTCTCCTGGGCTATGTCCAGCTGTTGCTCCCTATCTACCATATCGAGCAGGAACATATCGAGTAATCTATCGATCAGCTTTACCAGCAGCACTCGGATATCGCTAGCGATAGCCAGCAGCATTTTTCGCAGGTTGTCCGCCTGACTGGCCAGTTTACTGTTATATGGGACTTTGGTTATCTTCGTTGATCCTTCGACAATTCCGGCGACATCCTTGCCGAATTTATCGGTAAGCTCCTTTATGGTCACCCCTTCTTTTAAAACCCCATGCAGGAGCCCGGCTAGAATCGTATCGAGATCAAGGTGCATTGAAGCCAGCATGGACGCGACTTCCAATAAATGGATAATATACAGTTCCCCGGAAAAATGCCGCTGCCCACGATGGACCCGGACAACAATCTCCCATGCCTCATCTATTGGAGATAAATCAACACCGTGCAGATAGTTTGCCGCAAGAATTTTCAGCCCGTTCGGGTTTACAGTTGATGGATTAGTCATGGACAACTTGTCGGTTATTTGCTTAGTTCGGCAAAAATTACTGTCTGCAAACGCCTGACGGTTTCCTCCGGCATAAGCTCTTCGACAACACCATCGCGGCGATGTTTTATTTCCATCGTTCCTTTTTCCACAAAACTTTTACCGACCGTCACGCGATATGGAATTCCCAACAGGTCAGCATCTTTAAATTTGAACCCCGGTCGTTCATCCCGGTCATCGAGGAGCACTTCCAGGCCAGCCGCCATAAGGTCCTGATATAATTTCTCGGCGGCGGAGTTGATACTCTCATCACTGCCGCCAAGATTGACTATGATGACAGTATATGGTGCCAAAGGCACGGGAAAAATAATACCCTTGTCGTCATGATTCTGTTCAATAGCGGCGGCGACGATACGGCTGACACCAATACCATAACACCCCATGACAAAGTGTTTTGCCTGGCCGTCTTTATCCTGGAAGGTTGCATTCATCGACTCGGAGTAGCCGGTACCCAGCTTAAACACATGGCCGACTTCGATGCCTTCTGTTGTTTCAAGTTTGCCACCGCATTCCGGGCAGGGATCAGCAGTGGTGATCTGGCGCAGGTCAGCGACCGCCTCCACCTGAAAATCCCGACCCAGATTGACGTTTTTCAGATGATAGTTCTTCTCGTTGCCTCCAACATAAAAATTATGCATGGCCGCAACTTCCTGATCGGCGACGATGCGCAGGGCAACACCGACGGGTCCCAGATAGCCGGTGGGCACCCCGGTGGCATCAAAGACTTCTTTATCGTCGGCGAGTTCAATATCAGCAACCCTGAGCAGGTTTTTTAGCTTCACCTCTTCGACTTCCCGATCCCCGCGAACCAGCACTGCAACCGGCTGACCATCGGCTTTGAACACCATCGTTTTTACCAGCTGACGAGGTTCAATACCTAAAAAGTCACAGACCGCATCGACTTTTCGCTTGCCGGGAGTCTCAATTTTTTCCATTTGACCAAGTTCTGTCACCTGGTCAACTGGCACAAGTTTGACAACCGCCTTTTCCATATTGGCGGCGTATTCACAATCCTTGCAGACAACAATAGTATCTTCACCGGTATCGGCCAGTACCATAAATTCATGGGAGAAACTGCCGCCAATTGCCCCAGAATCAGCCTGCACGGCACGAAAAGAAAGACCGCAACGGGTAAAAATCCGATTATAGGCATCATACATTTTCTGGTAGGAAATTCCGGCAGCCTCATCGCTTACATCAAAGGAGTAGGCATCTTTCATAATAAACTCACGGCCCCGCATAAGGCCGAAGCGCGGGCGAATCTCGTCGCGGAACTTAGTCTGAATCTGATACAGATTAATGGGCAAATTCCGGTAAGAATGCAATTCTTTGCGGGCGATATCGGTGACCACCTCTTCATGGGTCGGTCCAAGACATGATTCTCTGTCATGACGATCCCGGAAGCGCAGCAGCTCAGGTCCGTATTTTTCATAGCGTCCGGTTTCAATCCATAGATCGGCCGGCTGGACCATCGGCATGAGAAGTTCCTGGGCACCGGCCCGATTCATTTCTTCACGGACAATATGTTCAACCTTGCGGATGGCTGCAAGGCCAATCGGCATATAGGTGTAGATACCGGCGCTAAGTTTGCGGATAAAACCTCCCCGCAACATGAGTCTATGACTTATCACTTCCGCTTCGGCGGGTGTTTCTTTCAGAGTTGGTAACAGTGTCTGTGAATAGCGCATATTATTTTTTTTGTCCCTCTTCTTCCATCTTTTTCAATTCGGCCATAAATACGTCCAAGAGCTTATCTTCGTGAACCTTTTGCCAGATTTTGCCTTTCTTGAAAATTATACCGAAACCATTACCGCCGGCAACACCAATATCTGCATGCTTCGCTTCTCCGGGTCCATTAACGACACAGCCCATCACCGCTATTTTCAGAGGACTCTCCATGGTCTGCACGTATCGCTCAACCTCTTCCGCCAGTCCAAAAAGGTCTATCTGGGTGCGACCGCAGGTGGGACAGGAGATCAACTCAGGTCCACGCTCACGAATTTTCAGGGCACGTAAGAGCTCAAAGCCGACTCGCACTTCTTCAACCGGATCGCGGGTAAGAGAGATGCGAAACGTATCACCGATGCCCTGACTGAGAAGAATGCCCAAAGCAACGCTTGACTTGACCGTTCCGGCTATCAGCCCACCAGCCTCGGTAACTCCGAGATGTAGCGGGTAATCTGTGATTTGAGCCAGTTGCTGATAGCTGTTGATTGTGGTTAATACATCCGCTGATTTGATAGATATTTTTAGCTCGTGATAGCCATGCTTTTCAACCAGTCTAACATTGCGCATGGCACTTTCTATCAGCGCTGACGTATTATCCGGAGCGGGATAGCCATACATTTGCAACAGATCTTTTTCTATCGAGCCGCTGTTTACCCCGACTCGGATTGGTACCCCATACTGCTTTGCAGCATCGACAACCAATGCAATTTTCTTTTCACCACCCAGATTACCGGGGTTAATCCTGATTCCATCGGCACCATTTTCCATAGCGGCGATGGCCAGTCGATAGTCAAAATGAATATCGGCAATTAAAGGGATGGTAATTTTATCCTGGATAGCCCGAATAGCCGTAGCTGCCTCCTGATCTAAAACCGCAACACGAACAATGTCGCAACCGGCCGCCTGCAGACGACAAATCTGGTCAACGGTCAGCAGCACATTCTTGGTGTCGGTGTTGGTCATCGACTGCACACTGATGGTGCTACCACCGCCTACAGCGATCCTGCCGACCTTAATTTGTCGCGTTTTGTTTCTCTTAATCATTCTTCAGTATCAAGCTTTTATTCCAGCAATTGGGCTTTTTTCTGCACCAGGCTGAGCTCCGCATCAGAGCTGCGTATGTAGAGTGGTACCGCTTCAGCCACATCGAGCCTGTCTCCGGTGATAAATCTTTCCCCGGCAAGCAAACCGAGCGATGAGGCAGAAGGTTCGTGCAACATGGCTGGTGCAAAAACAACCGTTTTCCCAAGAATTTTTTTAAACAAATCGCCATATACCAGAACACCGTCACCAATCATAACAGTTGGTTCGGTTATAGCAGCGGCAAGATTCTCTGGCGCTACAACCCTTATATCGCTCGTTCGTTCGGCAAACCCATTGCCATTACAGCGATAGAAAGCAGTATAGACCTCTTTTTTCCGCGCATCGACAACCGCACATATAAGTCGTGAAGTAGAACACTTTGTAGCGAGCGAATCAAGGCTTGAGATACCAACCAGAGCTTTACCAGCGGCTGCGGCCAGACCCTTAGCCGTGGCCAAGCCGATTCTAAGTCCGGTAAAGCTCCCCGGACCAAGACTTGCCGCGATTCCGTCAATCTCCGGCCAGTCGACCTCTGCCTCCTGCAGGAGATAATCAATTGCTTTCAGCAAGCGCCGAGAGTGTGTCACATTTCCTGTGAGGCTAAGCGATGCAAGCACTCTGCCGTCTTCTCTCGTTCCCGTGGTCAGGGCTATGGCACTGCACGGGGTCGCCGTATCCATCGCCAGTATCAGCGGATGCCGGTAATCCATCAATTAAAAAGCCTGACGATATCGTTGTAGAAAACAAAAATCATGAGCGAACCGAGAAGGCCGATGCCCACCTGCTGGGCAATAATCTGCGCCCGTTCGTTCATCGGTTTTCGCCGCAGGCCCTCGATAGTCAGAAAGACTAAATGGCCACCATCCAGTACTGGGATTGGCAGGAGGTTGAGAATGCCGAGGTTGACACTCAGCAGACTCATAAAATAAATAAGATTCATCCAGCCGGCCTTCATCTGTTCTCCGGCGATCTGGGCGATAAGAATAGGACCACCTATCTCCGAGGCAGGGACTACCTGCTGAATAATTTTCACAAAGCCCATCACTGTCAACGTAATATACAGCCATGTCTGTTGACAAGCACTCCCGAATGCATTGAAAATATTGCTTTTTTCATAGGTGAGCTCGTCGGCTTTCATTATGCCGATCATATAACGCTGTTCGACTTCTTCCCCGAAAACGTTTTTAACTGCATCAATGGCCGGCACCAGCTCCAAACTCACCTGGGCACTGTCCCGCTCAACAACCATCTGGATGGGTTTACCCTGACTGTCTTTCACCGCCTCCAGTACATCCATCCACCCATGGGTTTCTTTCTTGCCGATGGAAAGTATTACATCGTCTTTCTGCAGTCCGGCCATCGCCGCAGGAGAATTATCATTCACCTTGCCAATTCGAGTGGTATCGACGGCTGTCGGAATACCTACGAAAGTGAACACCATAAAAAATAGTGCTATTGCAAAGAGAAGATTGAAAAGCGGGCCGGCCAAAACAACCATAAATCTTTGCCATACCGGTTTATGAGCAAAGGAACCTTTTTTATCTTCAGCGGTTATCTCCTGCTCGTCCGGGTTTTCGCCGAACATCTTGACAAAGCCACCAAGTGGAAAGGCAGAGATGACGTATTCGGTTTCGCCGATCACCTTACCGGCGATTCTCGGCCCAAAGCCCAGAGAAAATTTCAGCACTCGAACACCAAATAATTTAGCGAAGAGGAAATGGCCCAGTTCATGAACAAAGATAAGCAGACCAAGAACCAGAATAAACGAAAATAAAGTAGTCATAGTGCACAACACGTCTAAATTAAACGTCGCCAAGACTCAGCAACGTCGATTAAAGTAAATCAGAGTACCTTCTCAATAATACGATGGGCTTCTCGCCTGGCAGCCCCATCAGCCCCCAGGATGTCCTCAAGAATATTTTCGCTGCCCTGATGTACAATATCCATTGTTCGGGCAACTGTCTCCGCTATCTGCGGAAAAGTTATCTTCAGGTCAAGATATGCGGCAACAGCTATCTCATTGGCACTATTCAGAACAGCCGGTAACACACCGCCATTATCAAGCGCTGAAAAGGCCAGTTGTAAGGCAGGAAAACTCACGTAATCGGGTTCGAGAAAATCGAGTTGACCACACTGCGTAAGATTCAGTGGTTGCAAAGGGAGAGGCAGCCTGGCTGGATAGGAAAGGGCGTAAGATATAGGAATGCGCATATCAGGAATGCCGAGCTGCGCGAGCACAGAACCATCTTTATACTCCACCAGTGAATGAACTATAGACTGCGGATGGACGACTACTTCGATAGCGTCGCTGTCTACATCAAAAAGCCACCTGGCCTCAATCACTTCCAGACCCTTGTTCATCAGTGTAGCCGAATCAATAGAAACTTTTTGTCCCATATTCCAGTTCGGATGATGCAGGGCCTGTTCTCTGGATACAAGCTGTAACTGCGCAAGGTTCATACCGCGAAACGGACCGCCCGAGGCGGTGAGGATAATCTTCCGCAGATCTTTTCTTCGACCTGCTTCAAGCGCTTGAAAAATAGCCGAATGTTCAGAATCGACCGGCAACAGCATGACCCCTTTTTGTGCAACCTTCGTCATGACTATTCTTCCCGCCATGACTAAAGTCTCTTTATTGGCAAGCCCAATATCCTTGCCGGCCTCAATGGCTGCCAGTGTCGGCAGTAGACCCGCTGCACCGACAATAGCCGAAAGAGTAAGATCCGCCGAAGGGAAGGCCGCAACCAGTATATTCCCCTCGGTACCATGAACAATTCTGTCATGAAATATGGTGGGCAAAAGCAACCGCAGAGCGCGCACGCGCTCCTCATCAGCAACGGAAATCAATTCAGGCTTAAATTCCTTTACCTGTTCAGCAAGTCTGATGACGTTCGTCCCGGCAGCCATGGCAACAACCTTGTAGCGCTCGGGAAACCGTCTTATAACGTCGAGCACATTCACACCGATAGAACCAGTCGCACCCAACAAAGAAATACACCGCATTATAGCACCGAGAAGCCCAGAAGGTAGTAGAGTATCGGACAAACGAACAGCAGAGAATCAACTCGATCCAGAACGCCGCCATGACCAGCCAGACAAGAGCCGGAATCCTTGGTGGCAGTACCTCTTTTTATTATCGATTCAGTGAGATCGCCTATAATACCGGCTCCAGCCAGAAAAACTGCAGCTCCGACGAGAAAAAACCAGTTAAACGACGGCAGCAAAAGCACGGCAAATAAAATTGCCCCAAAGAGACCGCACAACACACCACCGACTGCACCCTCTATCGTTTTATTGGGGCTTATATTTGGGCAAAGTTTTCTCTTCCCGATTGCCTTGCCGACAAAATAGGCGCCGGTGTCGGAACATGCAGTTATGGCCGAGGCTATTACCAACCAGCTGCCACCCTCCGGCATAAAACGCAGCAGAACAAGATGAGCCCCAAGAACACCAACATATAGTATACCAAAAGCCAGGCGGCAAAAGAGATTATAGCTATCGGTAATATTTTTATATCGATAGAGAAAATAACAGGTCAGAGCCAAAAAAGACCAGAGTATTGCTTCAAGAAGGGTGTCGGGATCCGGATCGAGGCAGGTGGCAACCACTGGACCGGCTAAAATGATGTTGAGGAGCCATCGTTCGGGCAGTGACGTCTTACGGGTATCTGCCATTTTGACATACTCACCGGCCGCTATCAGCACGATCAGGGTAATCATCAGACAAAACAGGAGTATCGACCCTTTCAGTAGCAGGAGAAGCCAGAAACCAGCAATGCACAACCCAGGGACAATACGTTTCATAATCTATACCGAACTCAGCTGTTCGCCTGTACGCCCGAATCGTCTCTCCCGAGACTGGTATTCTGAAAGTGCTTGCAGGAACGCATCTTTTCGGAAATCCGGCCACATGGTTTCAGTAAAATATATTTCAGCGTAGGATAATTGCCATAGCAGAAAATTAGATAATCTTGCCTCACCACCTGTTCGTATCAACAGATCGGGATCCGGCAGTAAATTGGTATCTAAATTTTCAGCAATGGATTGATCAGTAATCTGTTCCGGGGTCATATCACCCTGCACACAAAGAGCACTTATCGTTTGGACCGCCCGGACAATTTCATCTCGACTGCCATAACTCAGTGCAAGATTCAGTTTCAGCTTCCTATTATTGACGGTCTCCCTAATTCCTCGTTCCAATGCCTCCCGTACTACTTCCGGTAATCGCTGCCTGTCTCCGATAGACAGCAACCGGATGTCGTTTTTCTGCATTCGGGGAAGTTCAGCCTCAAGGTATTTTTTAAGAATGCTCATTAATCCGGTCACTTCTTGAGCAGGACGGCGCCAATTTTCTGACGAAAATGCATACAGAGTAAGATACTCTATGCCGATATTTCGACACGTCTCAACAATCTCCCGGACCGATTCTGCACCGGCCCTATGACCAAACAGCCTGGGTTGTCTTTTTCTTTGCGCCCATCGGCCATTGCCGTCCATAATAATGGCAACGTGGCGTGGCAGACGATTCATATCAAGTGGGAGAGTGCTGGACATACCAGAATGTGATAAAATGTTTAGCAAAATTGCTGATAAGAGAAGATAGAAATCAAACTTCCATGACTTCTTTTTCTTTGTGAGCAGTCACATCATCAATTTCTTTAATATACAAATCTGTTTCGCTCTGGACTTCGTCCTGGAATTTAAAGAGTTCATCTTCGGAAATTTCCTTATCCTTCTTTTGATTCTTGAGTGTATCGATGGCATCCCGACGAACATTGCGGACGGCCACACGAAATTCCTCAGCAATTTTCCTGACCGATTTGACCAATTCCTTGCGGCGTTCTTCGGTGAGTTGGGGAATATTCAGACGAATCACCTTCCCGTCGCCCATAGGATTAAGTCCGATACCAGATTTGAGAATAGCTTTTTCAATGGCCGGAAGCATTTGAGGGTCCCACGGTTGAATGACAATCAATCTGCTCTCCGGGATAGTAATCGTCCCCACTTGATTAAGTGGCATGGAACTGCCATAGGCATCAACAGATATATTATCCAGAATGGACAAAGAAGCCCTTCCGGTACGGATCTTGGCCAACTCGTTTTTAAAACCGTCTACACTCTTTTCCATCTTATCGGACGATTCCAGGATCACTTCATTCATGATTTCACCTCTACTATCGGATCAGTTGTTCGATCTGGATTTACGATGTTATCAGCGTACCGACATTTTCACCCATGGCAGCACGTTTTATATTCCCGCCTACCGACATGTCCAGTACCATAATAGGCAGGTTGTCTTCTTTGGCCAGAGATATGCCAGCAGCATCCATCACCCGTAGCCCTTTCTGCAAGACGTCATCGTAGGTAAGCCGATCAAATTTTATGGCCTCGGGATAGAGCACAGGATCCTTGTCGTACACCCCATCAACTTTGGTCGCTTTTATAACAAGCTCGGCATCAATTTCCAGGGCTCGCAATACCCCGGCCGAATCAGTTGTAAAATATGGATTTCCAGTTCCGGCTGCAAATATGACGACCCTGCCTTTTTCAAGGTGTCTGGTCGCCCTCCGCCGTATATAAGGTTCGGAAACTGATTGCATAGGGATGGCAGACATTACCCGTGTAATGACTCCCGCTCTTTCCAGGGCATCCTGCATAGCAAGGCTGTTCATTACGGTTGCCAGCATCCCCATATTGTCAGCAGTAGTCCGATCCATGCCTTTGCTTGCTCCTGCAACTCCCCTAAAAATATTTCCGGCACCTATCACCAGACCAAGCTCAATACCAGCCTTCACGACTTCTTTTACTTCAGCCGCAACAAACTCAAGTACTTTGGTGTTGATGCCATAGGCATCATTTCCCATAAGTGCCTCACCACTAAGTTTCAGCAGTATTCTATGGTACTGTAACTTTTCGGTCATAGTATTTTCCTTGAAAGAAATGTATAGAGACTAAGACGGTTTTTTCTAGCAGATAGTCTCTGAAGAGACTATCTGCTAGGGAAGTACTATCGGAATACTATTCTACACCTACCTGGAAACGAGCAAATCGTTTAATCGAGATATTTTCACCGATCCGTCCCACAAGTTCGTTCAGAATATCCTGAATGGATAGATCCTGATTCTTTACGAATTTCTGCTCGAGTAAAACAATGTCGGCGAGGTATTTTTCAATTTTTCCAGATACCATTTTTTCGACAATCGCTTCTGGTTTTCCAGAATCAAGAGCCTGCTGGACATAGATTTCTTTTTCCCGGGCAATCACTGCAGCAGGCACCTCCTCTCTGCTGACCGAGATTGGATTGGTGGCAGCGATATGCATTGCTACATCTCGGGCAAATTCGCGGAAATCGTCGTTTTTGGCAACGAAATCAGTCTCGCAACCCAGTTCAACCATAACCCCAAGCTTACCTCCGGCGTGAATATATGTTTCAATGACACCTTCACTGGTCGCTCTGCCTGCACGTTTTGCGGCGACAGCCAATCCTTTCTGCCGAAGTAAATCGACAGCTTTTTCCATATCTCCATCGGTTTTCTCAAGGGCCTTTTTACAATCCATCATACCCGCTTGTGTTTTATCGCGCAGATCTTTTACCATCTTACTTGTAATGGCCATGGTAAATCTCCTTAGACTTTCATTAGAGTAATATTTTTTTCAGTGCAACCCTTTGGGTTTGTATTGAAAATTGTTCTAGACATTCTCATACGAAAAAGGGGCAGTCACAAGACAGCCCCTCTTCATCAACGACTCTTGCTTTTACCTTTTCCCGCGATGCTTTTTAGTGGGATGAGGTAAAATTATACTTCACTTTTGCCGGCATCACCTTCTATAGCAACATCGATATCTGCAGTTTGGTCGCTATCGATTTCACCCATCGAAGCGGCAATCGCCTCTTCGGATGCATTTTCTCCGTCACGAAGAGCCTGTCCAGTCAGTATCGCTTCGGCAACATGAAGGGCGATGAGACGAATTGACCTGATAGCATCATCATTACCGGGAATGACGAATTCGATGTTGTCCGGATCACAGTTTGTGTCAGCCATTGCGACTACCGGGATACCAAGTTTATTTGCTTCGCTGACTGCAATTGTCTCTTTACGAGGATCAACGACGAACATAACCGAAGGCAACGCGCGCATATTCTTGATACCACCAACGTTTCTTTCGAGCTTTATACGCTCTTTCTCCATAAGGAGAATCTCTTTCTTCGGAAATCGATTGATAGAGCCATCAGCCTGCATGGATTCAATAGACTTCAAACGATCAATGCTATTTTTGATGGTCTGAAAATTTGTAAGCATCCCACCAAGCCAACGATGGTCAACATAAAACATACTTGACCGCTTTGCTTCATCGCTGATAATAGCCTGAGCCTGACGCTTTGTTCCAACAAAAAGGACCGTACCGCCATTTTTAACTTCTTCGGTTATAAAATCACATGCTTTATCAAAGAGTCGTTTGGTGACATCAAGATTGATAATATAAATCCCATTGCGTGGCCCATAAATATAGGGCTTCATTTTGGGATTCCATCGCCTTGTTTGATGTCCAAAATGGACACCGGCTTTGAGCATGTCTTTTACTGTCGCACTTGCCATGTTTTTCTCCGTTTCTGGTTTTTCCTCCACCTTCTGTAATCGTGAACAGACTATCATGTCCCCCGACACCAGTTGTGAGCGAAGATGTGTGTTGTAGATCTAAAAAGGTTTTTCCTCAACATTCGATCAAAAATCTCTTATAGACCCTTAGCCCCTTACAGTATGATACTAAATCTGCTGCAACGGGATTTTAGAGTACCTCTTTCCGAGCTTACTTATCAAAAAGAACAACATCATTGTGTAACATTAGTTGAGCTGTTTTGCAACTCCTGGTTAGAGAAACTGCAAGCTAATTTTACTTTCGGATCAGAGACGATTTTCCGGTTAGGATCAGCTTAAGCCATTGCCAACCGAATTTAAGCAGTTCACTGTCCTCTTGGGCTATTCGCTTTTTAAAATCTTTGTCGAGCTTAAATTGTTTGAGGAGCCTTTGCTCTTCGGCAAATCGACGAAAACCATCAATATTGTAGCAGACCATAAATGCCAGTTGTTGCATCTCCCCTCCGGTGTCTTCACCGCGCCAAGGATTCTGCCGAAAGACAGTATCGATTTCAGCCCATAATTCATTCATTATATTATAATCGATAAGCTTTTGATTTCTCACCCAGCTGGTCACGTTCCAAGGTTTCTTTTCGTTATGACCAAGGCAATATGGGTGATTCGTCAGAAAATAATATTCATCGACTACGCCAACAGTCATTGATCGGTCGACCGCCCTTTCCAGAGGATACGTCCTGCAGGCTGAAGGTCGGTCAATATAGACAGTGCAACCGGAACTTTTCAAAAAAGGGCAGGCTTTTAGGTCATCATCAGTTAATTTGAGTTTAACCGTAGGAAAATAGGGGTTATCACCTTTTTCGAGAGTTGTATACATCCGCATACATTGTTCTGAATCAATACCTAAGGCGTGTTTCAAGCGGATGATGTCATATGGGTAGAGAATCATGTCGACATTTCGACAGCAAAAGGTAAAACATGCAACCCCGGGATGACATGCAAATTGAAATTCAGATTGGCCCAGCGGAACCATTCCATCAGGAAATTTTTTTTCAGGGTTATCCAACAAATACCTCCCGCAATCTTCTATGTCTATAAACAAAAAAAAAGCTGGCAGGAACGTATGTCCCAACCAGCTTTAATTTACTCGAGCGAACACCTTAACTTTCAGCCTTTGGTGCCTCGATAACTTCTTCATAGCCGACTAATTCAATGATCGCCATGCCAGCAGCATCACCCTTTCTAACACCCGTTTTAAGGATACGCGTATACCCACCTTTCCGGTCAGCGAATTTATCCTTTATATCGGTAAAAAGCTTCTCAACGACATCCTTACTCCGTATAAAAGAAAGTGCCTGCCTTCTTGCATGCAGATCATTTTTTTTGGCCAGAGTTATCATTTTCTCGGCTACTGGACGAAGTTCTTTTGCCTTTTCAGCGGTAGTAACAATCCGTTCATGCTCAAAAAGAGAGGTGACCATATTTCTTAACATTGCCATCCTGTGCGATGTGGTCCGTCCTAATCTTCTACCTGCTAATTTATGTCTCATCTCTATATCCTCAGCTACAGCCTAAAGCCTGATATGGTAACTTTCAGTTAATTATAAATAATCGCGGCTAGTTTTGCACTACCCTTCGTCTCTTTCTTCACGTTGATGCGGAGCAATCCAATTTTCGAATTTCATGCCAAGCGTCAGATCCATTTCGGACAGAAGAGCTTTTATTTCATTGAGTGACTTACGACCGAAATTTTTGGTTTTCAGCATCTCTTGATCAGTTTTCTGTGCCAGATCGCCGATATAATTAATATCAGCGTTTTTAAGACAGTTTGCAGAGCGAACAGAAAGCTCCAAATCTTCTACCGGTTTATCAAGGAATGGATTCAATGGCTCGCTGTCTTTACTGCTATCCTCAACCACAACCGGCTCAGCATCTTCTTCATCAAAATTGATAAAAATGGTTAATTGTTCCTTGAGAATCTTTGCGGCAAAGGCGAGCGCATTTTCTGGCCTTAGGCTACCATCCGTCTCAATTTCAATAAGCAATTTATCATAATCCGTCTGGTGCCCTACACGTGCCTGAGAAGTACTGTATTGAATTTTCTTAACCGGGGTAAAGATAGCGTCAATCGGAATTTGACCAATAGACAAATTTTCTTTATCCATTTTCTCAGCTGGTTGGTACCCTTTTCCCCATTCGACGGTCATTTCTGCATGAAATGTAGTAGGTCCGGTAAGTGTGCAGATAACCTGATCCTTGTTCATTACCTCTACATAACCGGATTCGATGATGTCACCTGCCGTTACGACACCAGGGCCATTTTTTTCAACAGTGATCTTCTGTGAATCCGCTGAATGAAGTTTAATCCGCACCTGTTTGAGATTAAGAATAATCTCGCTTACATCTTCCATGATATCTTTCATGGAGGTAAACTCATGCAATGCACCTTCGATCTTCACCGAGGTGATTGCAGCGCCCTGGATAGATGATAAGAGAATGCGGCGCAAGGAGTTACCGATAGTGGTAGCGAACCCTCTCTCTAGGGGCTGACATATAAATTTACCGTATGTTTCGGTATATTTTTCTCTGTCAACCTCTAATTTTTCCGGTTTTATCAGCTCGTGCCAGTTTCTGTGAAATGGTATTTTTTCGTCGGCAACTTGAGTCATAGTTTCCTTCTCTGCGTTTCTACTAACTTAGTAGTGTATGCCTTATTAGTACTGCACCGTAATTTTTTAAATTTTCTTGCAAGAAAACAATCGGTCTCAAAGTACTTTTCCCGGCTTTCTTCCCGTTTACCGGGGTCAGTAATCTACAAATTTTCTTCTTTTCAAGAAAAACATTTGTGAAGTACTTATGTCCCTTGAATGGGTGCCAAAGAGGGTCTTATCAAATCGATCAGCCCCTCTTTTCGGTGTTAAAATATGTCAATTGCATGTGAAGCCTGCGCGTAGGGGCTACGCATTGCTCTCATCATACTCCATTATTTGGAGTACAGTTCAACAATCAGTTGTTCCTGAATTGGCAACGTCAGCTCTTCTCTATTTGGAAGCGCTTTGACAGTGGCTTTGTAGTTGTCTTTATCAAGTTCAAGCCAACTAGGAATTCCACGCCGCACGACAGCTTCTAAATTTTCGTTAATCCCACCATTGGCTCGACTTTTTTCCTTTAAGGTAATGACATCTCCAGGTGACACTAAAAATGACGGGATGTTTACCTTTTTTCCGTTGATCTGGATATGATTATGTCGAACAAACTGGCGTGCCTGCTTTCTTGAAGAGGCGAAACCTGCGCGAAATATGGTGTTGTCCAACCGCCGTTCAATCATAATCAGCAGGTTTTCACCAGTAACACCTTTCTGCGCATCGGCCTTGTGAAAAGACAGACGAAACTGACCTTCGAGCATACCATACATGCTCTTTACTTTCTGCTTTTCCCGAAGCTGGATTGCATAGTCCGATAACTTTTTGAACCTTGCTTGTCCGTGTTGTCCTGGCCCAAATGCTCTTCTTTCAAATGAACATTTATCGGAATAACAGCGATCGCCTTTGAGATACAATTTTAAATTTTCTCTTCTGCATCGACGACATGCAGCACCTATATTTCTAGCCAACTTAGGCCTCCATTATCTTTAGTACCTTAGAACATTTTTTATAAAAAATGTTCGTGAAGGTTCTTGTCCTACTGAACTCAGCAGGTTTATATTCTACAATAGCAGTATCTACCGCTATACTCGACGGCGTTTTGGAGGTTTACATCCATTGTGGGGAATAGGAGTGACATCGTAGATACGACTTACCTCGAATCCAGTAGTAATAAGAGCACGAAGTGCTGCTTCTCTACCAGGCCCTGGACCTTTCACCTTAACTTCAACCTTCCGCATCCCGACATCAGCTGCTTTTTTAGCAGCATCAGTGAGTGCATTCTGCGCCGCAAAGGGGGTGCTTTTACGCGAGCCTTTAAAACCCAGGACACCAGCGCTGCACCAGGAAACAACGTTACCCTGCTTATCGGAAATGGTAACGATCGTATTATTGAAAGTAGAATAAATAAAAACAATACCCTCAGGTATGTTCTTTTTTACCTTTCTTTTTTTTGCTACAGCCATAACTTACACCTGTATTAAGTTCAATTATTTGCGGCGACCTGCATTGCGGCGAGGTCCTTTTCGGGTACGAGCATTGGTCTTTGTCTTTTGTCCGCGGACAGGTAAACCCATGCGGTGTCTACGCCCTCGATAACATCCAAGATCAGTCAACCTTTTTATGTCCATGGAAACTGCTCGCCGGCGGTCACCCTCAACGACGTACTCTTCCTCGAGTACCTTCCGAATGCGGTTTACATCGTCACCGTCAACATCATCGCTATTCATGGTGAATGGCAAATCGACTTTTTCAAGAATCTTACGAGCGGAAGTTAACCCAATACCATGTATGTAAGTTAACGCTCGATCCATATGCTTATTTTTGGGAAGGTCAATTCCTGCTATACGTGCCAAGGTACATCTCCTTAAAAGAAGTAGGTAATTAAAAGCGGCAACACTTGTTTATCCCTGCCTCTGTTTATGTTTTTTTATCTTACAGGAAACGCGAACAATACCGTGTCGCTTGAAGATCTTACAATCACTGCACATTTTTTTTACAGACGCGCGTACTTTCATGATAAACAAACTCTCTATTTATTCTTTTTGGCATTTTTTGCCCGAAACGTAACTCTACCCCGACTCAAATCGTAGGGGGAGAGTTCAATAGTCACCCGATCTCCGGGCAAAATTTTGATAAAATGCATACGCATTTTTCCAGAGATATGGGCCAGCACCTTATGCCCGTTATCCAGTTCGACGCGAAACATTGCGTTAGGTAACGGTTCAATAATAGTACCTTCTACCTCAATTGCTTCTTCTTTTGACATGTAGTATCCTGAAAATTCAATGTTCAGTTAAAAACGGAACAGTATAATATAACTTCCCACAAAAGAGAAGCAATATTTTTCTGAACCGCAACTATTTCAAGGAACTCAGAACAAGTGGTCCATTTTCAGTGACGGCTACCGAGTGTTCAAAATGTGCAGAAGGCTTTTTGTCACCTGTTATGACGGTCCACCCATCTCGCAAAACTTTGATTCTATTCGTCCCCATGTTGACCATTGGTTCAATCGCCAGTACCATACCAGGGAGTAATTGAGCCGTTCGTTCTCCAAGGTGAAAATTAGGCACTTCAGGTGCTTCATGCAGATCAGTACCAATCCCATGACCGACAAACTGCCGGACTACAGAAAATCCGTTTGCTTCAACGTGCTCCTGAATAGCCTTTGAGATATCTCCTACCCTGTTGCCTGCTACTACCTGTTCAATTCCTTTTTCCAAACTATTCCGAGTAACGCTTAATAAGCGATTCACTTGGTCTGCTATGGTTCCAACTGGGAGCGTGAGCGCAGAATCACCGTAATAACCTTTATAAAGAACGCCAAAATCGATGGAAACAACATCGCCATTTTTAAGCTTTCGCTTTTTCGAAGGAATCCCGTGAACAATCTCTTCGTTCACAGAGACACAAAGACTTCCGGGAAATCCTCTATACCCTTTAAAAGCAGGCTTTGCCTTTTTAGCTAAACACAATTCTTCCGCCAGTCTGTCAAGTTCCCATGTACTCATCCCGGGGGCAATCACATCTCGCAACATCTTCAGAGTTTCTGCAACAATTTGGTTAGCCTCTTGCATGAGAAGAATTTCGTCGTGATTCTTAACAACAATATTGCAAGTCCGCTTTAATCCGTCAGCTGCATTCACCCTACTACCTGCGTCCTTTAACCTTTCCCTGTTTCATAAACCCTTCATAGTTCCGCATATGCAAGTGGGATTCTACTTGAGAGATAGTATCAATGCCTACACCTACGACGATCAACAGGGCCGTGCCTCCGAAAAAGAAAGGAATATTGAATTGGGATATAAGAACTGTCGGTAAAACACAAACCGTACTGAGATAAATCGCACCAACTACCGTGAGGCGAGTTAATACTTTGTCAATAAATTCCGCTGTCTTTTTACCAGGCCGTATACCGGGTATAAACCCACCGTTTTTTTTGAGATTTTCTGCGACATCATCCGGTTTGAAAGTTACCGCTGTATAGAAAAAACAGAAAAAGACGATCATTCCAATGTAACAGATGTAATAATATATAGTTCCTGGATGCATTGCAGCCGATACTCGCTGGACCCAATCGACTTGAATAAAACTGCCTATAGTTGCAGGAAACATCATGATCGAAGAAGCAAAGATAGGTGGGATTACGCCCGAAATATTAATTTTCAAGGGCAAATGTGAACTCTGACCACCATACACCTTCCTGCCTACTACCCTTTTTGCGTATTGTATGGGAATTCTTCTTTGAGAAGTCTCAAAGAAAACAATAGTTGCAATAACGCCAAGCATAAACAGTACAAGAAAAGGAACAAAGAAAAGTGAAATTTCTCCAGCTTTAACCAATTGAATAGAGTTAACAATGGCGGCAGGCCCTCGAGCAACAATTCCTGCAAAGATAATAAGAGATATCCCGTTTCCAATCCCTCTTTCCGTCATTTGCTCCCCAAGCCACATTATAAAAGCAGTCCCGGATGTAAGCGTCAACATGGTCATGAGTTTAAACTGTATTCCGGGTAAAAGGACAATTGCCTCGCCGCCCGGTCCACTCATGCCTTCGAGGCCAACGGCTATAAATGTTCCCTGTATAATACTCAGGAAAACTGTCCCGTACCTGGTATATTGAGTTATCTTTCTGGTACCTGCCGGACCCTCTTTTTTAAGTGCCTCGAGTTGTGGAATAACAACTGTCAATAATTGGATAATAATCGAGGCACTAATATATGGCATGATACCAAGAGCGAAGATAGAAAAGTTCTCTAACGCACCACCCGAAAACATGTTAAACATGCCAAAGAGAGTACCAGCATTCTGGGCGAAAAAAGCCCCCAACGCCTCGCCATTTATCCCAGGAGTAGGTATTTGTACACCCATCCTGTAAACGGCAAGCATAATAAGCGTAAACAATACACGCCTACGTAACTCAGGTATATTTGCAGCACTCTGCAATCCACTCATTATCTGTACCTATTTGCGATGCAACTCTAAAATATTTAACGGGTTGTAAAAAAGTATTAATCTTTTTAAGCCTCTTTACTTTCCCCTGAAATTACTGTGCCGCCTACAGCTTCAATGAGTGTTTGCGCAGCTCTGCTGACTTTATCGACTTCTATTTTCAAAGCCTTTGTCACTTCACCATTGGCAAGGACTTTAACAAACAGGCCCTTTTTGACAATTCCGGCGGCAACAAGAGTGTCAACAGTAATTATTTCTTCGTTTCCTAAACTATCAAGCTGGCTCAGGGACACCAAAGCAAACTGTTTCTTAAAAGTGTTGGTAAAACCACGTTTTGGTAACCGGCGTTGCAATGGCATCTGTCCACCCTCAAAGCCTGGCTTAACACCAGATCCTGAACGTGATTTAAAACCTTTGTGGCCTCGACCTGCTGTCTTACCATGCCCACTGCCGGGTCCCCTGCCTAAACGCTTTTTTTGTTTCCTAGAACCGGCTTTGGGAGAAAGATTCGCTAAGGATAACATGCTATACCTCCTCCATACGAACAAGATGCGATACCTTTCGGAGCATTCCCCGCATTTCGGGAGTATCTTTTCTTGTTATGGTTTTATTCATTTTAGTGAGCCCTAGCCCGATTAACGTCGCATTAATTTTTTTGGTACTGCCAATACCACTCTTAACAAGAGTAAAAGTAATTGTCTCGGCCATTTAACTACCTTCTTTAATCAAATATTTGACAACAGATACCTTCGGGAACCTTTCCGATACTATTTCTGTTGTAATTATGCAGTTATTTCTTCTATGGTTTTCCCACGTAAATCAGCAATACTCTGCGCAGTTCGCAGGGCTGACAATCCATTCAGGGTAGCCTTTACCATGTTGTGTGGATTATGCGATCCAAGGCATTTTGTGAGGATATTAGAAACACCAGCAGCCTCGAGCACAGCACGCACTGGCCCACCGGCGATGAGACCGGTACCGTCTGAAGCAGGTTTCAACAATACTTTTCCTGCGCCGAATTTCCCCACCACCATATGCGGTATCGAACTTTCCGTTAGAGAGATAGAGAACATGCTTTTGCGCGCTTTCTCAATACCTTTACGGATTGCATCTGGAACCTGGTTAGCTTTACCAAGGCCGTAACCAACTTTGCCTTTTCCATCACCAACCACGATGATAGCACTAAAACTGAACCTGCGGCCACCCTTAACAACTTTTGCAACGCGGTTGATAAAAACTATTTTTTCGATCAGTTCCTCAGTAGCAGCACTTTTGGAACGTTTGAAATCAGACAAGGGACACCCCCGTTATAATAAATATCATTAAAATTCGAGACCACCTTCCCGAGCACCCTCGGAAAGAGATTTTACCCGGCCGTGATAAATCGATCCTCCGCGATCGAAGATCACTTTGTTGATTCCGGCAGCCTTCGCGCGAGTAGCGAGCATTACGCCGATCTTTTTCGCTGCCTCGACCTTTCCTTTTTCATCAGCCGGCTCAAATTCTTTATCGATCGTGGACATGGAAACCAGCGTATGTCCGGCCACATCATCGATTATTTGAGCATACATATGTTTATTACTCTTAAAGACTCTCAACCGTGGGCGTTCGCTGGTGCCGGAAATCTTCTTTCTGATCCGACGGATACGTTTGGCCCTAGCTATGGTCTTGGGGTTTGTCTTAGCCATTGCAATTTACCATTCAGTTTAATATTGACCTGTTCGACCGCACATATTACTTGGCGCCAGCTTTGCCAACTTTTCTTACGATATGTTCGCCTTCATAACGAATTCCTTTGCCTTTATATGGTTCAGGTTTTCTAATCTGGCGTATTCTTGAAGCTACAAGTCCAAGCAGTTCTTTATCAATGCATTCCACAACGATCTTGGTGTTTGCTTCGACTGAGGCCGTAACCCCTTCAGGCAATTGAAAATTAACCGGATTTGAATATCCTACATTCAGTGTCAGTGTCGTCCCACTAACATTCGCCTTATAGCCAACACCTTCAATAAGTAAAACTTTCTTGAAACCATCGACAACCCCGATCACCATGTTGTTAATCAGACTTCTGGTAAGCCCACGAAAGGCATTGACCTTGGTGTTCTCGATACGATTATAAACTTGTATGATATTATCCTCGACCCGAACTTCTATGTCCTGGATAATTTCACGTTTTAAAATACCTTTTGCTCCGGTGACAGTCAGTTGTTGACCTTGAAGATCGATCTTCACCCCTGCGGGTACCGGAATTGGTTGTTTACCAATACGAGACATAATTTCCTCCGTTATCCGCGGGTCTACCAGACCTCACAAATTATCTCCCCACCCGCATTGATTGCCCTGGCTGTCTTATCAGTCACGACACCTCTGGAAGTGGATATAATGGCGACCCCGAGACCGTTCAAGACCTTCGGAACAGCATCTACCTTGGCGTATTTACGAAGGCCGGGTTTGCTTACCCTTTTTATACCCGTAATAACAGATTCCCCACTCGGACCATATTTCAGATCAATTTTCAAGGTGTTCTGTATCTCGCCAGGGATAACCTTATAACTGCCGATGAAGCCTTCAGCCTTGAGAACCTTCGCAACATCAACTTTGACAGTGGAAGTGGGCATCTCAACAGAATCGAACTTCGCCATTACTGCATTTCTTATCCTGGTCAGCATATCTGCCAGGGGATCGCTCATTGACATAGCGAACACTCCTTTTATTCAAAATTGTAAACGGGTCATACAGCGATAGAGAGAAATTCTACCAACTGGACTTGGTGACACCAGTTATTTCACCGCCGAGAGCCAGTTTACGGAAGCAAATTCGACACACACCAAATTTTCTAATGAACGCTCTAGGACGACCACAAAGTGGGCATCTGTTATACTTTCGCACACTGAATTTAGCTTTGCGTTGCGATTTTGCGATTATGGATTTCTTAGCCAAACCGACCTCCAGTTTATCTCTATTTAAATGATTGTCTTAAATCGGAAATGTTATTTTTTAAAAGGCATGCCCAGCAACCTGAGAAGAGAAAGACCCTCTTTATCAGTGTTTGCAGAGGTCACTATGGTAATGTTAAGCCCCTTGATTTTATCTATTTGATCGTAATCAATTTCCGGAAAAATAATTTGTTCCTGAACTCCCATCGAGTAGTTACCTCTTCGGTCAAATCCCTTGGGAGACAGACCTCGAAAGTCACGAACCCGAGGCAGCGCGATGTTCACCAGCTTGCTGAAAAAATCATACATTTTTTCGCCACGCAATGTGACGCAGCAACCAATAGGCATTCCTTCACGCAATTTAAAAGTGGCGATTGATTTCTTGGCCTTGGTTATGATCGCCTTCTGACCAGAAATCCGACCCAGTTCTGCAGCTGCACCTTCAACTATCTTTGGATTTTGCACTGCTTCGCCAAGACCCATGTTAAGAACAATTTTTTTGATCTGAGGAATCTGCATGGCGTTTTTATAACCAAATTCCTCTTTGAGTGCGGGAACACACTCATTTAAATACATATCTTTTAGCGTACCCATGTATAACTCCTAGCGTACCAGTATTTGATAATCTATGATTTACTCTCGATGGATTCGCCACAACTCTTGCAATAGCGTACCTTGGTACCATCATCGAGGACCTTCTTTCCTATGCGACCAGTTTTGGTGCATTCAGGACAAATAAGCTGAAGATTGGAAACGTGGATAGGTGCTTCTTTTTCCACAATCTGGCCCTGCTGATTCATTTCTTGCGGCTTGGTATGTCGCTTAATCAAATTAATCCGCTCAACCAAGGCCTTGTCGTCTTCACGAAGGACCCGAAGAACTTTCCCTACCCTGCCTTTATCTTTACCGGCAATTACTTCAACCTGATCGTTTTTCTTCAGGTATGTCATACCCTGTCTCATTGCTCTACCTTTATCCAATCAATGTATCTTTGCACCATGCACCGACCAAATACTTACAGTGCTTCTGGAGCCAAAGATATAATTTTCATGAACCCTTGGTTACGTAATTCCCGAGCGACTGGTCCAAAAATACGAGTACCAACTGGTTCGCCCGAAGTCGCCAGCATAACTGCTGCGTTATCGTCAAACTTGACCCAAGTATCATCCATGCGCTTCATTTCTTTCGCTGTACGTACAATTACAGCTTTCATGACATCGCCTTTTTTTACTTTGGCGTTTGGGATAGCTTCTTTTACCGCTACGACTATTACATCGCCTATCGTTGCGTAGCGTTTTCCGGAACCGCCAAGAACCCTGATGCAGAGAACTTTTTTGGCACCGGAATTGTCAGCAACATTAAGTACTGATTCTGTCTGTATCATAATTTCACCTGATTTCTCATCCGAAACAAGTCATATTTATCGATTTGGCACATAAGGCCAGTATCACACTGCCTGTTCCAGTATTGTCATAACCCGCCATCTCTTTCGTTTACTTAGCGGTCGACATTCTTCAATAAGAACGGTGTCTCCGATATTGCAGCGGTTCTCAGGATCATCGGCCAAATACTTGACACTTGTTTTCATGAATTTACCATAAAGTTTATGGCGAACCTTGCGCTCTACTCGAACGACAACACTCTTTTCCATTCTGTTACTAACAACAGAGCCAGTTCGTGTCTTTCTAGATTTATTTATTTCACTCATAATTTAGTCAATTAGTGATGTTTTTTAGAACTCGACCATACGCACTAAATTTCCTATCAATACGTCAATTAATCGCTTGTATTTTGATGGTTTCGATTCTAGCAATTTCTTTTCTAATTTTCTTTAGTCGAGATGTATCTTCCAGAGGTCTTATTCGATGTTGAAAAGAGAGATTCCCCAATTCTTCGCGCAGGTCTTTTAAATTTTTATTAAGGTCTTCTGCGGACATCTTACGTATTTCTTCCAGTTTCATAAGGTACCTCTCTTAGTAACCACCTTGGTCGAAAAGGGCAGCTTATTACCAGCGAGAGTCAATGCTTTTATAGCCACTTCCTCGCTCACCCCGGTGATTTCATACAAAATCGTACCCGGTTTCACTTTTGCCACCCATGAATCAGGTGCGCCTTTACCTTTACCCATTCGAGTTTCAGCAGGCTTTGAAGTTAACGGCTTATCAGGGAAAACACGAATCCAAACTTTCCCCCCACGTTTCATCGTTCTGTTGATAGTGATACGAGCAGCTTCTATCTGCTGTGCCGACATAAAACCGCATATGGTTGCTTTGAGGGCATAATCACCAAAGGAAATTGACGATCCACGAAGAGCAACTCCCCTGGACCTTCCTTTGAAAACTTTTCTATGTTTAACCTTTTTAGGACTTAACATCTTTTACTCCAAAAAATTTATGGAATCCCTTGAACAGCATGCTTACTACACAGTCCCTGCATCAGTGTCGCTCAGGACTTCGCCATTGAATATCCACACCTTTACCCCAATAATTCCGTAGGTAGTATTGGCTTCTGCCAGCGCATAGTCGACGTCGGCTCGCAAAGTATGAAGGGGAACCCTTCCCTCTCGAACCCACTCACATCGTGACATCTCCGCTCCGCCCAATCTACCGGAACAGGAAATCTTAATGCCCTTAACGCCAAAACGAAGAGCAGAACTGACTGCTTTTTTCATCGCTCGACGAAAGGCAATTCGTCGAATAAGCTGCTGTGCAATATTTTCTGCCACAAGTTGAGCATCCGCTTCAGGCCGACGAACTTCCTGAATATCAAGCGTCACTTTGCGGGTTATGAGTTTTTCAATCTCTTTTTTAAGTATCTCAATTTCAGCGCCTTTCTTGCCAATTACAATCCCTGGTCTGGCAGTGAAAAGCTTGATCCGCACCTGCTCTCCTGTCCTTTCTATCTTAACTTTAGAAAGTCCAGCATGCTGTAGACGCTTTCTGAGAAACTTTTTAAGTTTTTGGTCTTCAATCAGATAAGTGGAATATTCCTTATCAGCATACCAGATTGAATCCCATGTCCGGGTAATGTTCAGTCTAAGTCCGAGTGGATTAACCTTCTGCCCCAAAACAGTCCTCCAACAAATCCATTGTTCAATTATTTTTTTAGTACTCTCGTAATGCTTTTTAGGATTTTCTAAAGTCACTACCTACAAGTACTTGTCCCGTATATCGGTGTTTTAATTCTCTATGTATTCTGTGCTGCAACGATCAGCCTAATTCTCATCTAAAACAACGGTGATGTGACTCGATCTCTTAATTATACCTGTCGCTCTGCCTTGTGCACGGGGACGAATCCTTTTCAAAGAAGGTCCTCCATCAATTACTATCGACTTCACGTACAGATTATCTACATCCGCCTGATCGTCCTGAGTAGCGTTGGCAACAGCCGACTCAATAACTTTTTGGATAATACCAGCACCTTTTTTGGGCATGAAGCGAAGAATAGTAATCGCCTGATCAACCCCCATACCTCTTACCACATCAGCAACCAAACGGGCTTTCTGTGGTGAGATCCTAATATATTTTCCTACGGCTTTTGCTTCCATAGTTAATGCTCCTGATGATTCCTGCCGGAAACTATATATTTCTAACTACCTTTTACCTTTTTTGTCCGAGGCATGACCATAGTAAGTCCTGGTCGGAGAAAATTCCCCGAGTTTATGGCCAACCATGTTCTCTGTAACAAAGACCGGAATGAATTTCTTTCCGTTATGTACAGCGAAGGTGAGTCCAACCATTTCAGGACTTATATCGGATCGCCTCGACCATGTCTTGATGACCTTCCTGGACCCGCTTTCAAATGCATCGGTCACTTTCTTTTGCAGATGATCATCAATGAAAGGACCCTTTTTGATTGAGCGTGACATACTTAAACTCCTCGTAACTTAAGATCTCTTCTTGACAATCATTCTGTCAGAAGCCTTCTTTTTCCTTGTCTTGAAACCTTTAGACGGAACACCCCACGGACTGCATGGATGCCTTCCACCCGAACTTTTCCCTTCACCACCACCCATTGGGTGATCTACCGGGTTCATTGCCACACCACGCACGGACGGACGTATTCCCATCCATCTGGTACGGCCGGCCTTCCCGAGTTTGGCGGATTCGTGTTCACGATTACCGACCTGACCTATACAGGCACGACAATTATTGTTAAATTTTCTTACTTCACCGGATGGCAGTCGAACCAGGACATATGCTCCTTCCTTGGCCATTAACTGCGCTGATGTCCCTGCACTCCGAACCATCTGAGCGCCTTTGCCAATTTTCATCTCGATATTGTGAATGATAGTACCAAGTGGAATATTGACGAGGGGAAGGCAATTGCCCGGTTGAATATCTACCGAATCTCCGGCAACAATAGTATCGCCAACGGTGATACCATCAGGAGAAAGTATGTATCTCTTTTCGCCATCTTTGTAGCTCAGCAAAGCAATGTTCGCAGAGCGGTTTGGATCATACTCGATTGCAATAACTTCTGCATCAATATCAATCTTATTTCGTTTGAAATCAATGATACGGTATTTTCTTTTATGACCGCCACCTATATGCCGCGAAGTAATGCGACCATAGTTATTGCGGCCACCTGATTTGCTCAGACTGCAAACAAGACTCTTTTCCGGTCGTTTGTTAGACACATCCGGATTTTTTGACGACACGTGCTGTCGCTTCCCAGGTGATGTTGGTTTGTATACTTTAATAGCCATGATTTCCCAATCGCTCCATCATTATTAGATTAAATAAAATCTTGCAATGTAGAAGGTAGATGATCGTATGAATTGAAACGTATGATCTACAATTCATCCGCAAAGTTTATAGTTCCTTCCGACAAGGTTACATAGGCCTTTTTCCAATCATTGGTAAAGCCGACCGTCTTCCCGACCCGTTTCTTTTTACCGCGAAGAGTAACGGTTTTCACATCTCTCACTTTCACATTGAACATCAGTTCAACCGCATTTTTGACTTCTATCTTGTTCGCCTTGGGATGTACTTTAAAAACGATCTTACCGTTTTCTTCCTGCATCAAGGCAGCCTTCTCAGTGAGGCAAGGCCCTTGTAATACGCTATAGATGTTTTTCATGCCATTAACCTCTTTTCAAGGCTTTCGATTACCGGTTGCAGCAGAATCACCTTTTTATGTAACAGCAGGTCATAAACGTTGAGGCCTTCAGAAGACATCACTTTGTAGCCGTTTACATTCCGTGAAGATTTAGTCAGACTTTCTGGAGCGTTGTCAGTTACTATGATTCCGTTGTCCACGTCAAGGATATTCATGATCTTGACAAAATCTTGTGTCTTAATCTGGTCCATGGAAAAATCGTCGAGGACGACTAGATTGCCTTCCTGGAACCGAGCACTGAGCGCCATAGAAACCGCTTGTTGTTTTACCTTGCGGTTTACCTTGAAACTATAATCTCTTGGTTTTGGTCCAAAGGCCACACCGCCTCCCCGCCATAAAGGAGATCGATTGGTGCCTGCTCTTGCACGCCCCGTTCCCTTTTGCTTCCATGGCTTTCTGCCACCACCTCTCACTTCAACTCTTGTTTTCGTACAGGCATTACCGGCACGCCTTCCTGCACGCTGCATCCGGACAACTTCGTGAAGAATATACTCTTTCACTTCCCGGTTGAACACAGCATCGTTCAGATCAATCTGGCCAACACTTTCATTCTTCGTGTTAACTATATTTACAGTAGACATTATTATCTCCTCGAACCTGTCAGATCCAATTGCAATTATTTCTTGAATATCTTCAACAGGCCGTTTTTTGCTCCAGGAAGCGGTCCTTTCAAGAGTACAACATTTTCCTCGGCTCGGACATCCACCACGATTACGTTTTTGCGCAACACGGTGTCATTGCCCATTCGCCCTGGCATTTTCTTTCCTTTGACAACCCTGGCAGGATACGCACTGCAACCAATGGAACCTGGTGCTCTGTGGAACATGGAACCATGACCGGAACCACCACCACTAAAACCGTGACGCTTGATGACACCCTGAAAGCCTCGCCCCTTGCTGATTCCCTGAACGTCGACCTTATCGCCAACCTTCATGACTTCATCAAGAGCCACTTCCTGACCGACTTCATAAGAAGATCCGGCAGCAACCCTGAACTCACGGACAAAATAGTATCCATCAGAATTTGACTTCTTGAAATGGCCACTCATCGCCTTGTTTATTCTCTTGGCTTTTTTATCGCCAAATCCAACCTGAATGGCGCTGTAACCATCAGTAGTTTCAGTTTTTACCTGAAGGACTTTACACGGTCCAGCTTCTATTACAGTAACTGGAACAGATTGACCCACTTCATCGTACACACGAGTCATTCCAACTTTCTTTCCTAATATACCCATCGACTTTGGCATAATATTACCCGATACTTCAATTTACCTTTACGTCGCGCCTTGTTATGGCAACTTGATTTCTACATCGACGCCTGCGGACAATTCCAGTTTCATAAGCAGATCAATTGTCTGCTGTGTAGGTTCCAGAATATCCAATAAACGGCGATGGGTTCTCATTTCAAAGTGTTCGCGAGACTTTTTATCCACGTGGGGTGAACGAAGCACACAAAACTTGTTAATAGTGGTCGGCAATGGAATCGGCCCAGCTACCGCAGATCCTGTTCTTCTCGCTGTTTCAACTATCTCGGTTGTGGACTGATCAAGCAACTTATGATCATATGCCTTCAGCCGGATTCGAATTTTTTCTGTTGGTATCATGACTCACCTTTATGCAAAAATTTCACTGATGACACCGGCACCGACAGTTCGCCCACCTTCACGGATAGCAAATCGCAGACCAACATCCATGGCAATCGGCGTGATCAATTCAACCGCTGCGCTGATGTTATCGCCGGGCATTACCATCTCTACTC
>CBDTUM010000028.1:0-37275 GCA_965363495.1 uncultured Desulfopila sp. | reverse complement strand
TGGTAGCCTTTGCCAAAAACCAGGAGATGCTTCTTGAGGCTCCACCGAAAGTGAGCCGGGATATGGTTTTTGACCATAGCCAAGCAAAAAAGATGTTAACCGGGGCGATCAAAGATGGTTTTTTGCCGGAGTCAGATGTCTGGCAGGTCCTTGCGGCCTATGGTCTGCCCGTAGTCCAAACAGTTGTTGCAGGCAGTGAAGAACAGGCATCTCAATTAAGCAGGGATATGGGGTATCCCGTCGTTGTTAAACTCTTTTCTTCTGACATTACCCATAAAACTGATGCCGGTGGCGTACATCTCGACCTGCGGTCCGATGTGGATGTTCGCAGAGCATATCAACTGACTATGACATCCGCGTTGAAATATCGACCAGGAGCGTGGATTGAAGGGGTGACGATTCAGCCGTATCTTGCCAATCCAGATTTTGAAATTCTGCTGGGGGCAAAAAAAGACCCGGATTTTGGACCGGTGATCCTCTTTGGGATGGGTGGGATATTCACCGAGATACTGCAGGATAAAGCTCTCGGTCTGCCACCGATGAATCGTCTGCTGGCCCGACGTCTGATCCAGGAAACGAAGGCCTATAAACTATTGCAGGGATATCGAAGTCACCCCCCAGCCGATATTGAGAAACTGGAAGAGATGATCATCTGCTTGTCACAGTTGCTCATCGACTTTCCACAAATTGCCGAACTCGATATGAATCCAATCATGATAAAAGATGGAAAACCCACCGTCGTCGATGCTCGTCTACTGGTATCCCCCAGCAATGTACCGTCACCGCTCCACCTGGTTATCAGTCCCTATCCCGGTGAAAAAATATCCCGCATAACCACAGAGGGAGGTTTGCGTCTTATAATTCGACCGGTAAAACCGGAAGATGCACCGCTTTTCACGAATCTGTTTGAAGTATTGTCGCCAACGAGTATCTATCATCGGTTTTTCGGGGTATTGAGAGTGCTGCAGCCGGCAATGCTGTCGCGTTTCACCCAGATAGATTATGACCGTGAAATTGCCTTTGTGGCGATCGATGAAGAGTCGGAAATCGAAAGTATGCTCGGGGTTGCCCGGATTATTGGCGATCCTGACGGAAAAACCGGTGAGATTGCCGTCCTCGTTGGTGCCCCCTGGCAGGGAAAGGGAATCGGCGCCAGCCTGATGCGTCAATGCCTATTGATTGCCAACCAACGGGGATTTACCCATATTAATGCAATCGTTATGCAAGAAAACAGGTACATGCTGGCACTCGCGAAAAAACTTGGATTCACCATTAACAATGGGAAATATTTAGGTGAGTATGAAATTCAGATCAATTTCAATAATTCTCCGGAACTGCTTGAAAGGCTCAATGCGCTTTAGCCTCTTGGTCAATCTCCTGAAAAAACCCACCAACACCTTAAATACTTTGTTGGTGGGGGAACCGTTCACCGGAAAACCGCCAAATTCTGAATAACCCCCCAAACTGTAAGCATTCACCAGTATTTGATCTTTTTAATCCCGACCGAGGTATTGTCAGAGAAAGAACCATCTCATGTGATATAAAAAATATACGGCAAAAACTGTCGTTATTACACCAGGTCTGGAGTTGGCATCATGCTGTAATAAAAAAGGTTATTCATTTTTACAAGCAGGGCAACCATCTCGAGAAGCCTGCATTGATCGCTCGATTATTCCACATTTAATGTAACGGATATTTGCAAATATTGTCGAGCAATGGTAAAAAACTTGAGAATAATTATTCAGTACTCACTTTCCATTCCCCTCTATGCACCTAATTGATACATTATGCTTTTGCATCACCATTTGGTACAGTATATCCCGAAATTTTCCATAACAAAAATCTTCGGCTGCTCTCTCGTTTTTTTGCTGACAGTTGCCACATATGGCCATAGCTCCCCGACCGATACCGAACTGTCGATGGCGTTATCGAAGTATCTGGTCTGTCTGCCGCTGGAAACAATGCAACCGGATAAGAATCTTCCCGCTTTCGCAACGCAGGAACTCTGTCTGGCGTCAATCTACAGTCCAACGGAGGCAGAGCCACTTTGGGTGACCAGTAATGGTCCCACTGAGAAAGCCAGGACTATTCTCAGTTACCTGGAAAATAGCTACCAGCATGGTCTTGATCCCAAAAATTATAACGTCGATCATTTACACGAACTCTGGTCGACCGAGGATGTCGACAAACTCGCGGAACTCGATACCACCCTCACCTACAATCTGGTTAGATATATTCACGACCTCAGCTATGGTCAGCTGAAACCATTAGATACCGACCCTGTACTGTTTGCTGAAGCAGGTGAAAAGGAATTCAACCCCGTCTCTGCCGTAAAGCGTGCTCAACTCACCAGCGACCTCAACCTATTCCTCAACGGCCTGCCGCCGCAACACCATCAATATCTCGGCCTCAAAGCAGGTCTTGCCTATTATCGTAAGATCGCCGAGCACGGCGACTGGAAAACAGTCCAGGATGGTCCAAGCCTGCGCCCGGGTGACATTGATCAACGTATCAGTACAGTGCGAGAACGATTGCAGATGACAGCCCCTCTGCTGGGGCCGGCCCATGGTGCAGCCGCCAACAAATTTGACCCCATGCTGAAACAGGCTGTTCAGTTATTTCAACGGCAGCATGGCCTCACACCAGATGGAATAATTGGCAAAAACACCATCAGCTCCTTGAATATTCCCATTGCTGAAAAGATCGCCTCAATTCGGATCAATATGGCCCGCTGGCGATGGCAGGCTCATGATTTGGGCAACAAGTACATTCTGGTCAATATTGCCAGTTTCCATTTAAAAGCCTTCGAAGGCGAGAAGATTGTTCTGGATATGCCGGTCATTGTCGGTGAAGAGCAGCATCAGACACCCGTTTTCAGCGGGACTATCAGATATTTTGATGTCAACCCGTACTGGAACATTCCCACAAGTATTGCCAAAAACGAGGAATTACCTGCCCTGCAAAAAGACAGCAATCACCTCGTCAAACGTCACATCCGGCTCTTTTCCAGCTGGCAGGCAGACGCAGCCGAACTTGACTCGACGTTTATTAACTGGCATACTATTACAAAAAGCCAGATTGCTGGTTATAAATTGCGGCAGGATCCCGGCCCGTGGAATGCCTTGGGCAGAATTAAGTTTATTTTTCCAAATCCGTATTCGGTCTATATGCACGACACTCCGGCCCATAATCTTTTCGACCGCACCAAAAGGGATTTCAGCCATGGCTGTATCCGGGTAAGCGATGGACTCAGTCTGGCTTTATTTCTTTTGAAGGATCAACCAGAAGACTGGCCTGTCGAAAAATTTGAGCAGATTTACAATCAGGACCAGCGCAAAGTTATAACGCTATCGACGCCCGTGCCCGTCCACATAACCTACTTGACCACCTGGGTAGACCAAAAGGGCATGATGTATTTTAACAGAGACATTTATGCGCGAGATACCAAGCTGTACGGCGCACTCTTAAAATAACTCTTCCATCAACCATAAACTTCATACACTTACGGATGACAGAACAGAAAAACACCTCTTTCATGAATCGACGAACATTTATTTTGAGAGCAGCACAAATGGCAATTGGTCTCAGTCTGACCGAGCCACTTGACCTGCTTGCCAGAACTTTTCCCAATAATAAAATCTCTTTTTTCCATACCCACACCGAAGAAAGGTTCGATCTATTTTTTAAAGGCCAAACCTGCCCTCGAGGGACTAAAAGAAAGCTTTCCTCTTTTCTTCGCGATTTCCGCACCGGAGATGTGCACTCTATCGATTTGCGGCTTATGGATACTCTTCTAAAGATCCAGAAAAAAACCGGCAGCAAGGGTGTTTGTGAAGTCATATCCGGATACAGATCTCCACAGACCAATGCATCTTTACGGGGCAGGAGTGGTGGCGTCGCCAAGAAAAGTCTGCACCTCAAAGGCAAGGCCATTGATATTCGGTTTACAGACGTGCCAACGAGACATATTCGCGACGCGGCAATATCGCTCAAGGCCGGAGGTGTCGGTTATTATGCGAAGTCTGATTTTGTCCACATTGATACCGGAAATTTTCGCACCTGGTAAGGCTGTAACCTGAGTTCGTGACAGGAGTCTTTTGGCAGGAACCGCTTGTCGGTTCCATGCCCGTCAGCTGGATCCCATGCACAGCATGGAAGCCAGCTGATCTTGTAAAGACCTAAAGTCGAGACGCCATCAATTTCTATCCCAGAGAGTCAGGATCGGACTGGCGACAAAAACTGATGAATAGGTTCCGACGATGATCCCGATGAGCAGTGCAAGCGAGAAGTCGTGAATAACCGAACCGCCAAAAAGATAGAGAGCCAACAAACTTAAAAAAACCGTGAACGAGGTGACAATCGACCGGGACAGCACCTCGTTGATGCTGTTGTTGATCACTTTCAATAAAGATGGACTATCGGATTTATTCATGTTTTCGCGGATTCGGTCGAAAATAACCACCGTATCGTTCAACGAATACCCTGCCAGCGTCAGCAAAGCCGTAACCATCAAAAGCGTCATCTCAACATTCATCAGCCAGCATATTCCCAGCACAGCCAGGACATCATGAAATGTGGCAACAGCCGCACCGATACCAAAGCTAAGATTGAAGCGAAAACCGAGATAGACAATGACCCCGCCCATAGACAGGGCGATGGCCAGCATCGCCTTATTGCGCAGAACAGCACTCACCGACGAACCAATTTCGGTTTGACTCTCTAGTGAAAATTTCGTATCGGGGAGTTGGCTGTTGAGCAGACCTGTTATCTGCTCGTTGAGTTCCGTGGCAATGACCTTCGAAGATTTTTTTATTTTCACCATCAACCGGCCCTCATCTTCCACCTTTTGCAGGTCAATACCCTCCAGGCCGCTTTTGTCAAAGGCGGTACGTACTTCACTCATCGTGAAATTTTTTTCAGTTTTGTATTGCAACAAAGATCCGCCGGCAAAGTCGACACCCATATTGGCATTGCCCAGCAGAATTTCAACAAAAGCAACAACTCCCAGGAGAACAAGTGCGCCGGAAAAACCAAAAGCGAGCTTGCGCAGCTTCATATAGTCAAGATTTGGTTTCTTAATAAACTGCATAAAGTGAATGCGTTTTATCCACTTAAGGGAAGTACAGCCGTTAAAAATCCAGTGAGAATAGTAGATAGAAGTGAAAAGATTGAAGATAATGCCCAGAGAAAGTGTGACCGCAAAACCTTTAACGGGCCCGGTGCCGAACAAAAACAGGGCCAGAGCGGTAATGAGCGTCGTTACGTGGGCGTCGATTATGGTCAGAAAAGCCTTGCTGAAACCACCGTCAATGCTCGACTTGATCGATTTCCCCAGCACCGACTCCTCCCGCATTCGTTCGAAAATAAGCACGTTGGAATCGACCGCCATTCCGACGGAAAGAACGATACCGGCGATACCGGGCATGGTGAGCGTCGCACTGAGGATGGCCAGTCCGGCAAAAAGAAAGAGAATATTCAGGACCATGGCGGTATTGGCGATGACCCCGAAAAATCGATAATAGATGAGCATAAAACTAACAACCAGAAGCGCACCAAGCATACCGGAAAACATCCCCTTCTGAATAGAATCCTGCCCCAGACTTGCACCGACCGTCATGTTCTGGATAATATCAACGGGCGCAGGAAGCGCACCAACCCGCAGGACGATGGCCAGATCGGTTGCTTCTTCATGGGTGAAACTGCCGGAAATCTGGGCTGAGCCACCGAGTATTCTTTCCCGGATCACAGGAGCGGAGCGGACGATATCGTCCAGGACAATTGCCATTCTGCGACCGACGTTTTTCTCAGTGACATTGCCAAACACTCTCGCCCCGCTGCCGGTCATGTCAAGACTGACATAGGGCTCGTTGAAGTTGCCACCGACCCGAACCCGGGCATCCTTAATCATTTCTCCGGTCATCAGAATTTTGTCCTGCAGGAGCAGCGGACGGCTGGTTTCTCTTTTGGTGACCGGGTCAACCTCTTTTTCAAAATAGACCGTAGTATCCCTGGGCAGTCGGTTTTCCAACAACTGGTTGAGTTTTTTTATACCCTCTCCATCATGCCAAGCCCCGGATTTAATAGTCTGCGCCACAAGTTCGCCGACATTTATTCCTTCGGAATCGGCCACCATTTTAAATTCGAGCTGCGCGGTATCACCGAGAAGTTTCAAAGCCCTTTTCGGATCTTTTACCCCCGGCAACTGGATGACGATTTCATCGTCCCCCTGACGAATAATAACGGGTTCGGCGACACCAAACTGGTCAATCCTGTTGCGCAAAATTTCAAGCGACTGATTCACCGCGTTTGCTTTGATATAATCGATTTTTTCATCGGATAAACTGACAAAAATACGTGGAAAAGTCCCCTCTTTTGTCTCGGTGCGGAGGACGACATCCGGATCTTCTTTAGCGGCGGCGACGACTTGTTCGACAGCGTTAACATTAGGCAGGGTAAAAATTATCGTTCCGGTCTGCTGTGCTTTGCTTTGCACAATGCTGATGGATTTGTCGCCGAGGCGATCCTTTAAGTCGTTGGCAACCAGTGTCAGCGAATTTTGCGCGGCACGCTCGAGATCGACTTTCAACACCAGGTGCATGCCACCCTGCAGATCAAGTCCAAGATGTAATCCGCCGGGGGCCAGATATTTTTTATACCAGCTCGGCGTCCCACCATAAAACGATGGAAAAATTGTCATAAGTGCAAAAAGCACCAAAAAGAAGACAGCACCGAGCTTAAGCCTGAGTGAGGTATTCATGAAACTCCTTGTATGTTACTGAAAAAGAAAGAGATAGGCCTTTGAGGCGGGATACGTGAATGAGTCATGGCACATGTAATAATACAGCTCTTGTTAGTTACAATATTCTTGTGAAAATATAAATAGAAAGAATGAGATTTAGGTGAGACCGTCATAAGATTTATCAGTGGAGGAAAATATAGATATGGCGCATTCTGTTGTGCAATGATAGATGTAAATCAAATACATTTTAAGGTTTTTGGCTTTTCGGTTCATGAGCAATGATACGATGCGACCCAATCGTTTTTACATAGAAAAAATATGGATCACAATCAATTAAAAGGCCGCCCTCCCTTCCCCTTCGCGACCATTGCCGCGGCCGGCACGTTTTCCCCGAACCTTGGTCCGCTGCTCAGCGAGGCCAAGCAAATCGCCCATACCTTCGGGGCCACATTACTATTGATTCACATCGGCGAACATACCCTCGACATAGAGTCACGTTTTCAGAAGTTGTGTCACAAAATCGGTATTGGACACGATGTGAGAATTATATGGCTTGCTGGTGATCCGGTTGTTTCGTTGCTCAACATCTGCAAGGAAAACATGGTTGACCTCCTGGTACTTGAAGCTTTACGAAGGGAAACGATGTTCCGCTATTATCTGGGTTCCGTGGCAAGAGACCTGAGCCGGCGTGCCAAATGTTCTCTTCTGCTGCTCACCGAACCGAGGAGTGGCGGAAGCAAATTCGACAGGATTGTAACCGACTGTGTTGATCACCGAAAAACAATTCCTACCCTGAACACCGCATTCTATTTTGCCCGTCGGGTTGGATGCCACGAGATGCGTGTTGTCAAAGAGGTTGACCCGGCAGGTCTGGCAATGGCGATGTCGGATGACAGCACGACTGTTGAGCAATCCTCTGTGAAAAAACAGCTTTTCATTGAAGCGGAAGATACAATTCGAGAGACAATCGCTGCGTGCCAGGCCGGGGAAATCAAGGTTATCACAACGGTGCTCTTTGGCCGACCAGGGTTTATGATCCGTCAATACGCTGAAGACTGCAGAGCTGACCTCCTTGTAATCAATTCGCCGGATGCGAGGTATGGACTGATGGATCGGATTTTCACCCATGACATGGAGTACATTCTGGAGCAACTGCCTTGCAATATTCTCATTGTTCACTCACGCTCTCCGAGCGACGCCTGATTATTTTCTCACTTACTCCGCTATGGTAAAACTGAGTCAAAATGATCTCGTAATCCTGTTGCTGGCAATCAGCATAATGCTAATTTTCTCTCGCATTGCCTCAGAGTTGGGAAAGAGAATCGGTATGCCGATGGTCATGGGTGAACTGCTTGTCGGAGTTGCTCTAGGGCCTACCGTTTTCGGCACAATTTCGCCAGGTAGCTACGCGGCAATATTTCCTTTCACCGAAAATGCCAATTTCTCAGTTGCTCTTGATGCAATTTTGTCATTATCCGTGATATTGCTTCTTTTCATTACCGGACTGGAGTTACGTTTTTCTCTTTTTCTGAGACATGGCAAAGCAGCTGTCTCTACCGGTGTAGGTAGTATGGTTCTTCCTTTTGTATCAGGTTTTGCTCTGGCCTGGTTCTACCCACACTGGTTTTCGGTGGTTAAAAACGGTCCAACACATCTCCTCTTCTCTTTGTTTCTCGGGACAGCCATGTCAATTTCCGCCCTGCCGGTTATTGCCAGAATTCTCCTCGACATGAAGCTCCTGAAAACCGAGATTGGTGCGGTGATCATCGCTTCTGCGGTCCTCAATGATGTCGTCGGCTGGATAATCTTTTCCTTTATCCTGTCTCTGGTCAATAAAAACAGCGGTGGAGGGAGTGTCACGCAAAGCCTCGTTTCTATCACCTTTTTCGCCGTTTTCATGCTGGTCGTCGGGCGGTTTGTTTTAAACCGCATCCTGCCCTGGATTCAGACGAAACTGAGTTGGCCGGGCGGTGTACTGGCGTTCAGCCTCAGTCTCTGCCTGCTCTGTGCCGCATTTACTGAATATATCCATATCCACGCTATTCTGGGGGCCTTCATCGCTGGACTTGCTATCGGTGACTCCGTTTATTTTCGCGAGCAGGCGCGGGAGATTATGCACCAGTTTGTCACCAATTTCTTTGCCCCGTTATTCTTCGTTTCTATTGGCTTGAAAGTCAATTTCATTGAACATTTCGACCCAACCATGGTGGTGGTTATTTTGCTGCTGGCATTTGCCGGCAAGGTTGTTGGTGCCGGCATCGGGGCCAGACTTGGTGGCATGTCTTCCCGGAGGTCTTTGGCCGTCGGTTTTGGGCTCAACGCCAGAGGAGCCATGGAAATGATCCTTGGCTCGCTGGCGTATGATGCCGGCCTTATCAATCATGCAGTTTTCGTCGCCCTCATTACCATGGCCCTCGTTACCAGCATCACCAGCGCGCCACTGATGCGGCTTTTTCTTGAAGAAACGGCTTTTACCGGGAAAGAGGATGGCTAACGTGTAGTCTCTAGAAACCCATGGTGATTGTCGGCGTACAAAAAAATATTTATCCGTATTGCGACCAGTCGAATTGCATTGGGAAAAATCAAAATTTCGATTAGTATTCTTCTCTGAATAATCAAAACCACAGGCTTTCAATGCCTCCCTCGGTTTTGAACTCTCTCCGGTCTTTCTACCGGCACAGACCAATCACTGCAGGCAAATCTTAAACATTGAGCCGCTCAAAGTAACATAACTAAAAAACCGCTGAAATAATTCAGCAGGAGTTAAATAATGGCATTCACCTTGTTTCCAAAGGCAATCCGGTTCTTTGATATGCTTATTGAGCAGAATCAAATCCTCAGGGATGTTGCAGCTGATCTCGAACATATTTTTGAGGATTTCAGCTCAATCGACGAGGCATTCAAGCGTATCAACGTCAAAGAGGTCGAAGCTGACGGACTCTGTCGTGAAATTGCTCGCCAGCTTTCGCAGACCTTTATTACCCCGATTGATCGTGAAGACATCTACCGGATCACCTTGGCCCAGGAAGATTCTATCAATTTTTTTAAAAACATTGCTGTCAGAACCAGAGTGTTTGGAATTTCTGATATCCGTTTTCCAGCTTTGAAAATGATCTATAATGTGAAGAGGATGGTCTCCTTTACAGGAGAAATGATCGTGGCTCTTCGAGAAAAGCAAGAGGTTGTTACTTTCGTCCGTGAAATAAAGAATCTGAAAGGTGAGTGCGATATGCTCCTCAGCACGGGTTTATCCGAGTTGCAGGATGTTGAACTCACTGAATTCAGCAGTGTTCTCGATATAATCAAATGGATTCAGGTCTATGATCGTATAGAACAGGTCATCGAGAGAGTCGATGACCTGTCGGATGCTATCGAGGAAGTGGTGCTGAAAAATGCTTGATATCCCGATACTTCTTGTCATCATCGTTTTTGTCGCCCTGATATTTGACTTCACCAACGGTGCTCATGACTGCGCCAATGCCATTGCCACAGTGGTTTCAACTAAGGTGATCTCCCCTCGAGCAGCCGTTTGTATGGCTGCGGTACTGAATCTGGTCGGAGCACTGCTCGGCACGGAAGTGGCAAGCACGCTGGGAAAGGGTATAGTCAATACGGACGTGGTCATGGGGAGTCAGATTCTGGTGCTCGCTGCTCTTATTGGTGCGATAGCCTGGAATTTGCTCACCTGGTATTTTGGCCTCCCCTCCTCATCTTCTCATGCCCTTGTTGGTGGACTGATTGGTGCAGCAGTAACCCATGCCGGTTTTGCCACGCTTAATTCGACAACAATTTTTAAAAAAATCATCCTGCCTATGATTTTTTCACCTTTGGCGGGATTTGTGGTGAGCTACTTGGTAATGATTGGTCTAATGGTTATCTTTTCAAGAGTACATTTGAAAACAGTCAATAAAAGCTTCAAGAAATTACAGATAATATCCTCGGCATTCATGGCCACCAGTCATGGTTTTAATGATGCCCAGAAAACTATGGGGGTAATCGCCCTGGCCCTCTTTCTTTTTCATAAAATTGAATACATTTACGTGCCGTTGTGGGTGAAACTTTCCTGTGCACTGGCGATGGCACTCGGCACAGCCCTTGGCGGGTGGAAAATTATCAAGACGATGGGCCATCGTATTTTTAAGCTCGAACCGATTCATGGCTTTGCCGCAGAAACCTCTGCCGCGATGGTTATCACCGGGGCATCTCTTTTTGGTGCACCGGTTTCAACAACCCACACAATTACCGCCTGTATATTCGGGGTGGGATCCACCAAACGTTTGTCTGCTGTTCGTTGGGAGCTGGCCGCCAACCTGGCTGTCGCCTGGGTTATTACCATCCCGGCGGCTGGAATCATTGCCGGTCTGAGCTATCTGCTGCTTGAGTTATTCTGGTCTGCCAAGTAGTTTAAAATATAGAGAAAAATGAGGTAACACATGATGTACTATGAAGAGGCACTCAGATATCACAGCGAACCTCGACCCGGAAAGACCGAGGTTGTGCCAACGAAACCTTTTATAAGCCAGGCAGACCTGAGTCTCGCCTATACCCCCGGGGTAGCGGCACCCTGTCTGGAGATCGAAAAGGATCCTCAAAAATCGTTTGCATATACCAACAGGGCTAACCTGATTGCGGTTATAACCAACGGTACCGCTGTGCTCGGTCTCGGAGCAATTGGTGCACTGGCCAGCAAACCGGTTATGGAAGGAAAAGCTGTACTATTTAAACGATTTGCCAATATCGATGTTTTTGATCTGGAGATCGATACGACTGACCCTGACGAATTCATTCGCACGGTCAAGCTGTTGGAGCCGACCTTTGGTGGCATTAATCTGGAAGATATTAAAGCCCCTCAGTGTTTCTACATCGAAGAACAGCTGAAAAAGCAGATGTCCATTCCCGTTTTCCATGACGACCAACATGGCACGGCAATCATCTCGGCGGCGGCTATGATCAATGCAGCAGAGCTGACCAAGAGGAAGCTGGAAGATGTGCGAGTGGTCATCAACGGGGCTGGAGCAGCTGCCATTGCCTGCGCACGGTTGTATGTCCTGCTTGGGGTCATGAGAAAAAATCTGATGATGGTCGATACCAGAGGTATTATCTATAAAGGCCGGCCAGATGGGATGAACCCGTACAAGGAGGAATTTGCCAATGATACCGAACGCCGAACCTTGGCAGATGCGGTTCGGGGGGCGGATATGCTGGTCGGGTTGTCGGCGAAAGGTGCTTTTACAGCAGAACTGTTGCTGCAGATGAGCCCGTCACCAATCATTTTCGCGCTGGCCAACCCGGATCCGGAGATTGACTACGTAGAGGCAAAAATCGCACGCCCCGATGCGATTGTAGCCACCGGGCGATCTGATTTTCCGAATCAGGTCAACAATGTTCTTGGGTTTCCATATATCTTCCGCGGAGCTCTCGATGTTGGTGCAACGTCTATCAACGAAGAAATGAAAGTTGCCGCCGTGCATGCCTTGTCTGAGCTCGCCAAAGAAGATGTCCCTGATGCGGTGATCCGTGCCTACGGCGGCAAACCGATCCGGTTCGGAACCGATTATATAATCCCGAAACCGTTTGACAGTCGTGTCCTGTTGAAAGTGGTGCCAGCGGTGGCCGAGGCCGCGGTGGAAAGCGGCGTGGCCAGAATCGCGCCACCGGAGCGCACAATCTATGTGAATAAACTAGAGGCCACCCTCGGACCGGAACGAGAACTTATTCGCAAAATCATCATGCGTGCGCAGCAGGATCCCAAACGCATTGTTCTGCCGGAAGGCAGTTTGCCTGTGGTGATCCGGGCCGCGTATCATACTCTTCGCGACGGAATTGCCAATCCGGTGCTGCTTGGCAGTCAGAAAAAAATTACAGCCATCGCCGCCAGTCTGCAAATCCCGCTTCATGGCATCGAAATCATCGATCCTGAGAATAATCCGTATCTGGAATCATTTGCCGACAAACTTTTTCTGCTGCGTCAACGTCGAGGGTGGTCCATGGAAGAGGTGCATCGGCAACTTCTGAATCCCTATGTTTTTGGAGCTATGCTGGTACGTGAAGATCTGGTGGATGGTCAGGTTCACGGTGTCGCCGACTCCTATCCGAATGCCATCCGCCCAGTGCTCCAGGTCATTAACCGGCGGCCGGGAGTGACCAAGGTCTCCGGTCTCTACCTGATGATCTCGAAAAACCGGACCCTGCTGTTTGCCGATGCCACAGTCAACATCCAGCCCAAGGCAGAAGACCTGGCCGAAATTGCGATCCTGGCGAGTGAAATGGCTGTCTTTTTCGATATGGAACCGCGGGTGGCAATGCTCTCGTTTTCCAACTTCGGCAATGTCCACCATCCCGAAGCTGACAAAGTGACCACGGCTATGAATATTGTCAGAGGCCGCAGGCCGAATCTACTCATTGAAGGCGAAATGCAGGCGGATACAGCTGTAGTCGAGACGATGTTGAACGAGCGCTTCCCGTTCAACAGGTTGAGGCAACCGGCTAATATCCTTATCTTTCCAGATCTTACCTCAGGAAACATCTCTTATAAGCTAGTCGACAAACTGGGGGGAGCCAAGGCCATCGGGCCACTGCTTATGGGTCTCAGCAAGCCTTTCAATGTTATCCAACGGAACAGTGATATGGAAGCCGTGTCCACCATCATCGCCTTTACTGTTGCCCAGGCCCAGAATCAGAAAAATTTAGGAAGCATGGAAGAGTGAGCTGGCTTTTTTCCCGTCTATCGAACTCAGAAATGTATATATTTGCAAAGCCAGTCAATAAAAAATAGACGACCTCCCATGAAAACCAGCCAACCACCATTCAGTTCACTGCCTCACCCCTGGGATCGAATTGTCCCTCATATTGCCATCGTCATGGTTTGGGGTCTGCTGTTTGGCCTGGTTTTTCTGCTTCGTTCTTTCTTTCTTTTGCTTTTTCTCACCTTTGTTTTTTCTACGATACAGGCGAATGGGGTGGCGCGTCTCGAAATACACATCAAGAACCGTACGCTTCGGGTAGTTCTAGTAGAGATCTTGTTTCTGGTCATACTCAGTATGGTAGGCGTATTCTTATTACCCAAAGTGAAAGTGCAAACGGAACTCTTTATGAGCCAGTTCCCTTCCTATCTGGAACGGGTGGACAAAGAGATTCATGAACTGAGCAGCAGCTACCCCCTGCTCGGCGAAATCCTTCCGGAATTAGTCATTGAAGCGCCGGATAGTAACAAACAGATAGTGGAAAGCGATGGCCAGGAATATTCGCCATCCCGATCAATGCTCCAGGAGCTGCTCAAGGTTGGAGGGGAAGCAGACGGCGTCGAGAATGTCAACCATCTCCTTGGAACTTTAGGCAATATAGGCGGGAAAATTGCCACGGTTACCTCAACTTTTCTCCTTGCATTACTCTTCTCTTTTCTCATTCTTCTTGATCTGCCGAGACTGGCGGCAAGTGTTCGGGAATTGGAAAACACCAAGCTTCGTTTCATCTACCTGAGTGTTGTCGATGATATCCGCGACTTCTCTCAAGTTTTGGGCAGAGCACTCGAGGCTCAATTGATCATCGCCACAATCAATAGCATCCTCACCGCCATAGGCATAACAATGCTCGGAATTGGCGAACATGTGGCCTTTCTTTCAGTGATCGTTTTTTTCTGCAGCTTCATTCCGGTCATTGGTGTTTTTATCAGCTCTGTGCCTATCTGTCTGATCGCTCTCCAGACCTCTGGAATTAAAGTTATGTTTTTAGCGGTGCTGCTTATCACTTTCATTCACCTGATTGAAGGATACATACTCAATCCGCGAATCTATGGTTCCTATATGCGGATCAATCCGGTCATTATCCTGATCATTCTGACCATAGGAGGAAAAGTGTTTGGTTTTTGGGGTCTGCTTTTAGGGGTGCCGATTTGCACCTATCTCTTTGGTTATGCCATTCGTATCAGAGAAAAAAGCTGATCCCGGTCCCGAGGTGAAAACACCGATTCCTTAAGCGAATTCCTTCACATGAATGGTTTACAGGATGGCTACTACTCTGTATTTAGAAAAGTTGCTATTTTCCGGTAAAAGGCTTCTACACGAATCCGGTACCAGGTCCTTCATGTTGAGAAATGCATGGATCATGTAACTTTTTGAACAGAGGCTAATCCCTCATCGCGGAGAGGGCAAAACTCAGCTGTAATTTCAAGTTCTGGTGAGATTTTGCGCATCTTCTGTTATCGGTACCAGCCAATGAGATGAGACTCTCTTAATACTGCGAGCTCCCTGTTTCAGAATCCAATTACAACATAGCTGTGTTTTCACGCAATAACTTAGTCAGGTGCAATGCCCAGAAAGGCGAGTTTCGCCTTTCCTGTTTTGCCTACTGCACCAAAAACAAAACCCCATGCTAGGCACGGGGTCTGAGGCATTTCTTACCTTCCAGTCAAGACTTTATTTATTTTTAATAATTTCGTTTTTCATGCCGGCGTCAAAGAAGGCCATATGCTCCTTCTCGAAGGCAACACAAGCAGCACCACCATTTTCTATGTTCTGCCGCACGCATTTTCTGTTTCCTTTAGCCAAATTTGAGCACGGCGCCCCATCGGCAAATAACGAGACGCAATCCTTCTTCATCTGCACAATTAATGTTGCATCATCATCTGCTGCCACTGCCATTACAGTTGTTCCAAGAAGAAATAAAACCAGAAACATTGCCTTTTTCATTCTTACCTCACTGCTAGTTTAAGATAACTGCTCTTTGCACAACATTCAAATCACAAGAGGAGAGCCTTTTCAAAGAACATTAAATTTGAGTGGAGCAAGGCATCCCCCGCTGTAACCCTACTACTGTATTGCAAGTACTATTCCAAGCTCCTTGTTCTCCCTCACTATTTTAAGCATATGGCCCAGTCTTTCACAGTTAGTGCCCCATTCTCTGCTAATTTTGCCCCAAAATGGGCCTCCCCTGTTGGAATCACGCTGCCGATTCCCAAGATCGCTTGTCGTACGGAGCTATCCTAATGATTTATTGTAAGATTTATATGCAAAAGTATCTTTACTTTTACATATAACTCTATCCCCTTTTTTCTTGATCAGGAGGATGGACCCCCTTGGAAAGTGGCAAATAGTTTTTCACTTTGTAAATTATCCTGACACCTTGCCTGCGCTTTTTTCACCCTCTAAGTTTGTAGGTACGATAATTGTGCAAGAAAGCGACTCGCTGTCCATCCATTCGCACTAACTGATGTAGCAATTTATACAAGTCGATTGTCTCGGTCACCACAGCATCGCCATACTCGTGCCGGGCGTATGTGTCACGTGTAGCCTCTTGCGCCGAGTTGGCCTTGTAGGGGACGCCGTCGATGCACTGATTGGCAGCATGTCTGATGAACACAGTGCGGTCCATAGTTGAGAGGCCAAAGTCTTCGCCGTTGCACGTCTTTAGATGCCCCGGTGGTGGAGGTGGCGACGGCGCGTTATCCATCGGGATTGGCGAACATGTGGCCTTTCTTTCAGTGATCGTTTTTTTCAGCAGCTTCCTTCCGGTCATTGGTGTTTTTATCAGCTCTGAACCTATCTGAATGATCGCTCTATCGACCTCTGGAATTAAAGCTCTGTTTTTTTGGCGGTGCTGCTTATCAGCTGCTTATCACTTTCATTCATCTGATTGAAGGATACATACTCAATCTGCGAATCTATGATTCCTCTATGCGGATCAATCCGGTCATTATCCTGATCATTTTGACTATAGGTGGAAAAGTGTTTGGTTTTTGGAGTCTGCTTTTAGAGGTGCCCCTTTTGCACCTATCTCTTTGGTTATGCCATTCGTATCAGAGAAAAAACTGATCCTGGTCCCGAGGTGAAACACCGATTTTTTAAGCGGATTCCTTCACATAGCGCGACAGAAAAAGAGTCTGAATAACGATAAACACCAAGGTAAGTCCTACTATACCGAACACCTTGAAATTAACCCAGGTGTCACGGTCAAAGTGACTCATGACGTAGAGATTCACCCCACCCAGACCGAGAAAAAATGCAACCCAGACAAGATTCAGCCGCCGCCATACTGGTTTGGGCAAACTCAAGTTTGTGCCCATGAGCCGTTCGATGGCGGTTTTTTTACCAAAGAACTGGCTGGCCAGAAACACCACCGCAAAGAGCCAGTTGATAACAGTCGGCTTCCATTTGATGAACTGTTCATCCTGAAGATAGAGGGTCATGCCGCCAAAAATTACGATGACCCCCAGTGTGACAAGCTGCATACCAGCCACTTTGCGGGTGGTATACCACGAGAGAGCGACCTGCACGAAGGTGGCAACAATGGCAACTCCAGTGGCAACATAGATACCGAAAAACTTGTAGGCGATAAAAAAGAGCAGCAGTGGAAAAAAGTCAAAGAGTAGTTTCATTGGGATTAGGGTGAGTCGATTTTCAAAAATTACCCGTGACACTGATGTAGATCAGCTATGATTGTTAATCATTGACAGGTTCCATAAGCAGCAGAACATCAGCGGCCACTCCAAAGAGTCCTGGGCGGCGGTGATGTTCTGCTGCAGTGATCTACTTGCCCAGCAGAATTGGCATGCCCATGATCGGCCAGATCACCGTCACCATCAGCCAGATCACAAACATGAGCACAATGCTCGCCAGAACACCATAACGGAAGAACTCGCCAGCGGTAAACTGCTTGGAGCCGTAGGCGATGGCGTTCGGTGCCGCCCCGATCAACAGGAAGAAAGGCATACCGGCAGTGGCCAGAGCCGAGAAGAAAATAACATCACCAGTAACGCCCAGGTATGGGGCGACAACCAAGGCCACCGGCAGGGAAATAGCGATCGCCGCCACGTTCATGATAAAATTGGTCATAACCATGACAAAAAAGGCAATGCTCAAGATGAACAAAATTGCCGGTGCCTCTTTAAAGAGCCCCAGCCAGTTGACGGCCAGCCACTCGGCAGCATGAGTCTGCCAGAGACAGAAACCGATCGACATCGCCCCGCCGAAGAGCAGGATGATATTCCATGGAATATCTTCAAGATCCTCGACCTTCAGGATATTGAACACAAAGAACAACAGAGTAGAAGACAGAAGGATGGCAGTTTTGTCTATAGTCTTCAGGGCCGGGACAAAGTTTTTCGCAGCTATGAGCACAATGACGGAAAGAACGATTACCAGGGTCATGACCTCGTTCCTGCTCCAATTCCCCAGTTCCGTATACATCCGCTGGGCGCGTTCCTTGAGTCCGGGGATAACAGCTTTTTCCGGTTTGAAGAAAACCATCATCATCGCCCAGATCAAACCAACCATAATCCAGCCTAATGGAAATAAGTAATAGGTGAGTTGAAAGAAACTGATTTCAACGCCGGTCATCTCCTTGAAAAAAGCAATGCCTACAGCCGCCCGGGCAGAACCCAGCAGGGTAATGATACTACCGGCACCAGCAACATAGGCCATACCGATAAAAAGGCCTTTGCCGAACTTGGTCGGCTTGTCGTCTTCTGAGTAAAGGGCGTTAATCGCCATCAACAGCGGGAACATAGTGGCGGCCACCGCAGTATGGGCCATCAGATGCGTCAGGGCGACGGTCATGACAAAACAGCCGAGATAAATCATGCTGGTCCGTTCTCCGACAACCGACAGCATTTTATAGGCCATCCTCTTGGTCAGGCCGCTTTTGGTAAAAACCAGACCAATAACGATGGAACCGAAGATAAAGAGGACCGAAGGATCCATAAAATCCTTAAAGGCAACCTCAGGCTTACGGATGAGAAACAATGCCTGGATCACCCCAATGGCAATGCCGGTAACACCAATAGGCAGAACCTCGAAAATCCACCAGGTGGCGGCGAGCGCAAAGAGCGCCAAGGCCCCCTTGCCCTGAAGGGACAAGGTGAAGTGCTTACCCATCGGGTCGATAGCATCCGGCCAGGGGGGGGCATAATAGATGATACTGAACAAGGCGATTCCAAGAAAAAGGAAGAAGACCCTCTTCCAGTCAAACGGGACGCTGACCTCCGCTGCTTCGCTATATGCTGCTGACATAGTATCTACCCTTCCTTCACTGTTTATGATTTAGTGTTTATGGAGATGAGCGTGTCACCAATGGCACCGAAAATCTCCGCCAGCTTGACAACTCCGCAAAGCACCCCGTGTTCCTGAACCGGCAAAACGGTTTCCCCGCCCAGGACCATGACCGACATGGCCTGGATAAGGTCTGTCGAGGCCGGCAGAACCCTGATCCCTTTCTCGATAACTGAGGAGACCCCGGCATTGAGGTGATGAACCCCCTCTTTAATGAGAACTCCGCTCAGCAGGGTTGCCAGGTCACTATATTCTATGGTCCGCCCCTCAAAAGGCTCAATGCCGGCAGTATCGAGCAAGGTGGAAAAAAGAACCCGTAAAATGCCCTGTTGGGTGACCCGCCCGACGAAGCTGCCCTTGTCGCTGACTACCATCAATTCATTGAAACCACAGGGGTCGGAACTGCCGATTGGACAGAACGAACGCAGCTGTTGAATCGCCTCTTGAACGGTGCTGCTCTCTTTGAGACAGGGGAAGCCGGTCAAAGGAATCATGATATCTCGTATGATCTGTTTTTCAGTACTCATTGGTTGTCTCCTTCTTTTGAATTGACAGCCCAGGCCTCAATTGCTCTACTTCACAATTTGGGCAAACGACTGCAATGCCCTCATTTCTACCAGGCTTTTGTTTGTAAAATCTGCTCAATCTCTTTGACACTCTTTTTTTGCAGGATGTGCATCCGTTTATCCTTGGCATCACTGATTTTATCAACCAGTTCGGTAATGTTGACCGGTTTCTGTAAAAAGTCCTCAGCCCCCGCCTTCATCGCCTCGATTCCGGTCCTGATTGAACCTTCCCCTGTGAGTATGATAATTTCAGCATCCGGCTGCCTGGCTTTTAACCGCTTCAAGGTTTCCAGGCCGTCAATGCCGGGCATAGACAAGTCGAGAACGACGAGATCAAACGCCTGGTTGGTGGCTATCTCCACCGCATCTTCTCCTCTTGTCACGGTGCTGACCTGCATACCGCGCACTTCGAGCCTTTGTGCCAACGTCGTCAGAAACAACTCTTCGTCGTCAACCAGCAGCACCTTTGCCTTGATTATTTCCACCATATTAGAGTCCTCTATCAGTTGAGCAGATGTTAGAGGTACGTGTATTGACAACGAACCTCGATTGATACAATTACTTAAATAATCAATAGTAAAATCATACATTTATTGATCAATTTTAAAATCATTTCTTCTTTGCACCTACCCCTGATAAATCGGTAAGGTGAAAGTGAAGGTGCTGCCCGTTCCAGGGCTGGACTCAACCCAGATGGTGCCACCATGAGCACGGACTATTTCTTTTGAGATTGCCAGCCCTAGACCAGTCCTCCCGCTTTCGTGCTTGTTGACCTGAACAAATTTCTGAAAGATTCGTGTCTGATGTTCAGGCGGTATCCCTATGCCATCATCCTCGACGGAAATATGGATATCAGCGCCCACTCCTTTGGCGGTCAGTCGGATGTAGCTTCCCTGGTCAACATACCTGAGGGCGTTTGAGACAAGATTAGAGAGAACCCAGACGATCTTATGGGCATCCGCCCGAACAGGTGGCAGATCTTCCGTATTATCGATATACAAAAGAATATGCTTCATACTGACCTGCCCTTTGAAAGTATTTCGAGCATGTTCAAACAGCGCAGCAACCGCGATGCTTTCAAATTCCAGATCAAATCTGCCCGCCTCAATTTTTGAAAGATCAAGCAGGTCGTGGACCATTGCTTTCATCCGATGCACTTCGTCATGGGCAGCCTCAAGAAGCTCTTTTTCTTTGTCAGGAAGAAATTGCACCGCGTGTTCCAGAAGAAGGTCGATACCCATTCCCAAGCTGGTCAAAGGAGTACGCAGTTCGTGTGACGCGGCCATGACAAATTCGCTTTTGAGCCGCTCCACCTCCCGCAGCTGCGTAATGTCTTTTAACAGCAGAACAACACCTGAGAGTTTTTCAGCACTTTGGCCAATGGCCGTAACGGAGAAGAGGAAATGACGCGTATTCCCCTCCCAATGAAAAGTAATTATCCGCAGATCTTCCGGAATCTCGGGTGGTTTGCCAGTGGTTATTGTTTCAGCTATTATCCCACATATGTCTTGTTCAGGAAGAATTTGTGCACAATACACAACATCCTTTTCACTCCACTCGATATTCAAAATGCGACGCCCTGCCGGATTTATACCTGTCACTTTATGTTTCGTATCAAATACGATCAAACCGTCCTCGATACTGGCAAGAATCGCGTCAGCCTTATTTTTCTCGGCGATTATTCGATGGACATTCATTAAATGATATTGGCGAAGTTGCGCCGTCATCCGGTTAAATTCCACAGCAAGCTGGCCTAACTCATCCGTTGTCTCGACCGAAAGCTGCACCGAATACTCACCTGTAGTTATTTTTTTTGCTGCATCGACAAAACGCCGTAATGGAAGCACGAGTTTTTCGGCAAAAACCAGGCTAAAAATCAGGGCGAGAATGGAGGCAGTCGAGGCGACGAATAAAGTCGACCAGATAGCTCGCCGAGCAATCTTCCCTGCTTTCTCACTGACCGTGTACATGGTTTTTTCGTTCATGTTCCTCAGTTTCAGGCAGGTGGCCCTGACCTGACTAAAAACCGGAGAAATAATTTGGTTATAGGTTGCAAGCGTCAATGGATAATTCGGTCTTTTCTGACCCTGAACTCCGGTCAACAAAAAAAACTGCCTGCGGTAATCGCTGTAAAGTTTTTCGATGTTAAGGACCACTTCCGACTCGCCCTGCACGGTGATACTTTTTTTGGCACGAGCGAGTCCTTCGAGGAAAAGCATTTCATTGTCGCGATATTGCGTCACTCCTTTGTCAATATCCCCCATAAACATGAGAAGCATTCCGCTGTCTTGCCTTGCCAAGGCATCCTGCATATTTTCCACTGCAAGGATGCTGCGATAATAATCATGCAAAATAGCGTCTGTCGTTTGCCCGAGAGACCATAAATTCAAAATTGCCCAGGTAACCACAAGGCCCATCAGGGTCAAAGCCACCCCGTAGCCTACTAATATTTTTTTCTTTAAATTCATCGAACTACCTTCTGTATTGTCAATGCCGGCACCCCAGCCTACACAAAGCATACAAGCAAATACCATGCCGCTCTTTATTCACTTGATATTAAATGATATTTTTAAAAATTAACGCTATGTGGATTGAAGAATGAAAGGTCGCACGGGAAGGATCTTGAAAATTGCAAGGTTGAGTGAAACGAAGAGCGTTTCATATTCCGTATGTTTTCCTTCTTCGCCATAAAGTGGCTTGATCAATGCCAAGAATAGTGGCTGCTTCCTGGATTGAGGAGGTTTTTTTTAGGACTTTTTTGATATGGAGTTCTTCAATAGTCGATAAAGGTAAAAGATCACCGATTACCTGGCAGTTGGCCGATGGAACAACTTTTTCCGGCAGGTCTTCGGCGGTTATCTGTTGACCGCTTCCCAAAATCACCGCTCGTTCGATAGCATTTCGCAACTCCCTGACATTGCCGGGCCAAGAATGCTCCAGTAATGCTCTCTGGGCGCCTTCATCGAAACCAGTGATATTTTTGTGGTTGGCAAGGCTAAAGAAAGTACAGAAATTTCCGGCTATGGCCAGGATATCCTCCCGCCTTTCTCGCAAAGGTGGGACCTTTACGCTGATAACATTTATCCGATAAAACAGGTCTTCACGAAATCGGCCTTCAGCTACCCGCTGTTCGAGGTTGACATTGGTAGCCGTTACAATTCGCACATTGGCTTTTCGTGACAGTGATTCACCTAGACGCTCATATTCCTTATCCTGGATAAAACGTAACAACTTTGCTTGAATAGACAGGGCCATATCGCCGATTTCGTCTAAAAACAGCGTTCCTCCCTCACATGCAGCAATACGTCCCGGACTCTCTTTGACCGCTCCGGTAAATGCCCCCTTGGCGTGCCCAAACAATTCACTCTCAAGCAGTTCACTTGGAACGGCAGGACACGAGACAATCATCATCGGTTTCTTCGCTCTCGGACTCGAATTATGCACAGCCCTGGCAAAGACGGATTTTCCGGTGCCGCTTTCCCCACGCAGCAGAATCATCGCTTCCGAGAAAGCGGCTTTGCGGAGCATCTCGAGTATGCGTAACATTTCCGGATTGTTGCTCAGTAACAAGGCCTCGGGAGCGAGTCTCCGACTGTCTTCTTTTAAAACGGTTATTTCATTTTCAAGATCGCGAATGTGCCCCAGGGTCCGCACCAGAAGCTTCACCTGGGCACTGGTAAAGGGCTTTTCAATATAATCAGATGCCCCGCTGCGCATTGCCTGGACAGCACTTTCGATGGTCGCATTTGCGGTAATGACGACAATTTTCAACCAGGGAGATTCGATCAATAGCGGCGGGATAAGATCCATCCCGTTTTCTCTGTCCAACCTGAGATCAATGAAGGCGATATCGAACGAGCACCTTTTCCCCTCTTTGAGGGCATCCTGCGAGTTGGCTACAGCAACGACGGTATGGCCCTCGCTTTCAAGGCAATACGAGAGTGTCTTGCGGATATTTTTCTCATCATCAACAACCAGAATATTGAGAAGCCCCTGTGAATACGTCATCGATTTCCAACCAGTTGAAGAAATGCAGCGTGAGCAGAGTACGACGCCAATATAAATCAGAAAGAATATCGCTTCTGCTCTATGACATCAGTACCTTACTGATTATTTTTTTACCTTTTTGCAAGGAAATAATCGGTACGGTACTGAACAGAGTACCCTCAAGGGACACTAAAAAAGAGTATCGGTTATTTTTCAACCGACACCATGCAGCAATCTGTACTGCAGAATATATATGATAATGCCGCTAAAATAGCCCAATGCAGCCAGGCCGCCGATTTTTTGTGCGTACCAGATAAAATGGATCTTTTCCAGACCCATGGCTGCAACACCGGCAGCCGAGCCAATGATAAGGATGGAGCCGCCGGTTCCGGCACAGTAGGCCATGAACTCCCAGAGAAAACTATCAACGGGATACGTCGTCATGTTGTACATACCCATTGAAGCTGCGACTAAAGGGACGTTATCGACAACCGCGCTGGCGAGACCAATGAGGGTGACAATAATATCGGTGCGCCCAACAGTCTGAGTGAGCCATTGTGCCAGAGACGCGAGAATATGGCTGTGCTCAAGGGTGGCAACCGCCAACAGTATGCCGACAAAGAAGATTATACAGCTCATATCGATACGCTTTAAGGCTGCGACCAGGGTGAGATGCTCCTTGAATTCGTCGAGCTTTTTGCGGTGCAGTATCTCTCCGGCCAACCAAAGTATCCCAAGGCCGAAAAGAATGCCCATAAAAGGCGGCAGATGCGTCACAGACTTGAATATCGGAACAGTGACCAGGGTGCCGATCCCCATACAAAACATAAAGTTCTGTTCAAAGGCAGTAGTCTGGATTTTCCTGCCGTTACCGTTGTTCTGCGGTTCGACGACCTCCTGGCCGCGCAAGATAAAAGACATCAGGGTTAAGGGGACAACAAGACAGGCAACTGACGGCAGGAAAACACCCTTCATAATATTCAGCGTGGTAATCTGACCACCTATCCACAACATAGTGGTTGTCACATCACCAATCGGCGTCCAGGCACCACCGGCATTGGCGGCAATAACGATGATGCCGGCGAAGAAGAGCCGATCCTTGTGTGGTTCAAGCAATTTTTTCATGAGCGAGATCATGACGATTGTGGTGGTCAGATTATCCAGAATAGAACTGAGGAAAAAACTGACAATACCAACCAGCCAGAGCAGAGTTGAAAGTTTTTTTGTCTTGATGCGGGAAGTAATGACAAAAAAACCGTTATGGGCGTCGACAACCTCAACAATGGTCATGGCTCCCATAAGAAAGAAAACAATCTGGGCTGTGGCAGCTACCGATTCATTCAAATTTTCAGTAACCAGATGATGGTCACCGGTCATCATAGCATACACTGTCCAGAGCAGGCCGGCTGCAATGAGAGCTGAAGCTGATTTATTGACTTTAAGTGGGTGTTCCAGCGCAATTGACGCATAGGCAATTACAAAGATGACGATCAGGGTAGTCAGCATGTCTGCTCCTTTAAATTGATAAACTTGTATCTCTTAAACGGACACAGCCACTATAGCAAATAATGTGCCACTACGCATTTACTCGTTATTGCTACATTTTAACGGAAACACAGCTGTTTGAGGATTGAAAATTGAAAGGTTGGCAGGAAGAGATCTTGAAAAATGCAAGGTATGATAAGGTGAGACTGCTGCAGAATAGGTATTTTTTCCTTTGCCATACCAGAGTCATCAAAGATCGGCTCTTAACAAAGAAAGTCAGACATGAAATATTCGGGCGTGAGTGTTTGTATATTTGTAACTATTCAGGTAGGTGCTGAAAACCTGATAATACCACGGACTCTAACTGTTCAGCAGTGTTCCAGGTGTGCACAAGCAGGTCGATCAGCTATACACTTGTATGCTGGGCGGACTGATCGTGCACAGATGGGGTACTGCTGAATAGTTACGTATATTTTTTAGGTGTGTTAGCGATTGACATGCAGAACAACGGCGTAAGCATCAAAGAACGCCCAGAGCAGCATCTGGTCGTGAATGTCCATGTGCCTCCGCATCTTTTAGTGATAATGGCAGTGACGACAGAGCCACTTACCGATACCACTTCAACGACAGTTTGTTCCACTGCCCGCAATTTTCGAATAGTCTCAGGTGTTCCGAGCCTGGACTTCTGCCCGATACTCGCGGATTGCTGGTAACATTTCCGGCGAACATGAGCAGGGTCGATCCGAAACATAGAGTCGTCTGGCCACTTTTCCTATTGTCGGGTTACTGATGGTGCATTATAGATGAGGGGTATTGACTCTTTCAAGGAAAAAGTAAGGTGGCTCTGATGCAGAAAAAGCTCAACGACGAGATGCTTCCCCCAGATGGGACTGACTCCCCTGTACCTCATGAAGCCGACAATGACCACAACTCCGCACGACGTTTTCGGTTCGACCGGGTTGAACTGGCTGGTGCCTTTGGCGATTTAGGCACATTACTCCCCATTGTAGTGGCCATGATTTTCATCAACAAATTAAGTCCATCTACTGTTTTTCTGGCGTTTGGCATTTTTTACCTGGTGGCCGGATATTATTATCGCTTACCTATACCCGTGCAACCGTTAAAAGCAGTAGGTGCCATAGCTATCGCGTATCCAGCACTCATCACCGAATCGGTCATCGGTGCCTCGGGAATCATCTTCGGTTTTTTCCTGCTCATCCTTTCCCTCTCTGGGATGATCGATCAGATTGCCAAACTTTTTTCCCAGGCCGTTGTCCGGGGTATTCAACTGACCCTGGGACTCATATTCCTCAAAAAAGGCATCGAACTCATTATCGATAAAAATATTTTTATGTCCGGAGCCCAGGGAAAATTCGCCGGATATCCAGTTAATTTAATCATTGGCATCCTGGTTTTTGGTCTCGTCCTGCTGCTTCTTGACAACAAGCGATTTCCAGCATCTCTGGTTGCACTTGTTGTTGGTATCGTTTCTGGAATTGCTTTGGGTGGTTTTTCCGGGCACTCGCTTTCGCTGGGACCGACAGACATGCATCTCGTCATCCCTCATGCAGGAGATTATTGGACTGCCTTCATTATGTTGATCCTGCCGCAGATTCCTCTGACCATAGGCAATGCCTGCGTTGGCACTGCAGATACCTGTAACGCCCTTTTTAAGGACCATCCGCAACTTAAAAAGGCAAAAGCCGGCAAATTTGCCCTTTCCATGGGAATCATAAATCTTCCGGCCGGTTTTTTCGGGGCAGTGCCCATGTGCCATGGCACAGGTGGCCTGGCTGCCCATTTTCGTTTTGGCGCCAGGACCGGCGGTGCACCGATTATGATTGGTATTTTTTTTGTGGTCATTGCCCTGGTGTTCGGAGAAGTTGGATTTTCACTGCTGGCCCTCATTCCCAAGTCCGTCCTGGGGGTACTTCTGGTGTTTGCCGGCCTGGAACTCTGTCCGCTCCTCAGAAGCCTTAAGACAAATGAGGAGTATTTCATCGCCCTTTTGATTGCCGGAATCGCTCTGGCTGTACCAAATATGGGCTGGGCATTTGCAATTGGCATCGGGACTGATATATTTATAAGAAGAATGAAGATCAAGATTTAATCAGGGCGGGACAAGGTGTTCAACCAGAATCCCCCCTCATAGACCTTCGGCAGAAAGAGAGGTGGCAACCCATTATAAGGCTGCCCCTTCTTTCCCATTTTAGACCATTACCGTGGTCATCACTTGTTTCTTCAACCCAACCTACTGCAGGATGAGTCAAGACAACTCCCCCAGACCTTGAGGGACAAATGTTTTCTTACAGCAGCAAGAGACTGGCAAAAATAATAATCAAGCTAGGCTGACAGACAGTGATGCACTGTATATGTTTGAGTCCTTAACCAAGCTCGAATAACCTTTCCTTCCATTCATCCACGTAACACATACCAGGAAAATATATCCATGCGCAGAAAAACAAAAATTGTTGCCACCATCTCGAGCCAGAACTGTTCCATTCCATTTATTGAACGTCTCTATGCGGCTGGTATGAATGTAGTACGGCTCAACACCGCCCATATGAGTCACGATGATGCCCTGGAGGTTATCAGGAGCACCCGGGCAGTATCAGAAAAAATCGGTATTCTTCTCGACACTAAAGGACCAGAGATCAGGACATGTTTAGCAGATGCGGCCTTACATGTGAAATTCGGCGATATCATTCGGATCAAAGGTGCCCCTGATGAAAAATCTCATGATGACGTAATCTGTGTATCTCATGTCGATTTCGTCAAAGACGTTCCGGTCGGCAGTTCCATCCTCATCGACGATGGACACCTGGCCCTTGCTGTCTTTGAAAAAGATGAAAAATACTTGAAATGTCTGGTAGAAAATGATGGAGTTATCAGTCAAAGGAAAAGCATTAATATTCCAGCGGTTCATGTGAAACTTCCGCCGCTGAGCGAAAAAGACAAAGGTTTCATTCGCTTTGCCGCAGAACAAGACCTGGATTTTATCGCCCACTCTTTCGTCAGGAACAAGGAAGACGTTCTGGCAGTTCAGTCTATTCTGGATGAGAAGAAGTCCAGTATCAAAATAATTGCCAAAATTGAGAATGCGGAAGGAGTCGAAAATCTAGCAGAAATCCTCGATTATGCATATGGGATTATGATTGCAAGGGGAGATCTGGCGGTGGAGATTCCCACGGAACGAATCCCATTAATCCAGAAACGGATAATCAAAGTTTGTATTGAAAGAAGAAAGCCTGTTATAGTCGCAACGCAAATGCTCCACTCAATGATCGAATCGCCCAGACCAACGAGGGCAGAAGTATCCGATGTTGCTAACGCCTGTCTCGATCACACCGACGCGCTGATGCTGTCTGGCGAGACAGCCAACGGAAAATATCCCGAACTGGCAGTTCGCATTATGGTTAAAATTGCCAAAGAGGTTGAAGACAAGACCCAAACCAATATTGACATCCCCTACAGCGACAGCAACAAGCTCGCAGCATACCTTGCCAAGGCAGCAGTTAAAGCCGCACTCCGCCTGCAAACCAAAGCGATTGTAGCAGATTCACTCACCGGCAAATCAATCCTTGCCCTTGCGGCATATCGCGGATCAAATGTTATTTACGCCCAGGTCTACAACAGACGCGTAGTACGACAACTCTCTCTTTCGTATGGGGTGTATGCAGATTATATCCCCATGGATTTAACAGTAAATCAGCCGTTGCAACAGTCCATTTGCCGACTCCTTGCGGAAAACCAATTCAAGGATAGTGACCTTATTGTCATTCTTGCCGGCAGTTTCGGACCCAAGCAGGGAGCTTCTTATATTGAAATCAGCTCAGCAGAAAATTTCAGACAGAAATGCAGTCGATTCCAAAAATGATAGATCTCCTTTATTCAGACATTCTCAAGATCAAACTTTATGCTGTAATTCTCATGCTGGACTGAGTAATTCCATATCTGATACCTTTGACTCGTTACCTTGTATAACAAGGGAAATGAACCCATGATAGAAACAAAAGAATGAAAAGCACATCGAAAAAAAACTGGCATCATCTGCCTATTGACCAAATCATCACCCGGCTGAAGAGTGACCATAAAAAGGGCCTTGACCAGGCAGAGGTCCAGCGACGCCTGGAGCAATATGGACCTAATACACTGACAATAACGCAGGGCAAGAGTACCTTGATGCGTTTTCTGCTTCAGTTTCATCAGCCTCTTATCTATATCTTGATCGCGTCAGCTACAACAACCGCGGCACTGCAGGAATGGGTTGATTCCGGCGTGATTTTCGGCGTAGTGCTGATTAACGCCGTCATCGGTTTTATTCAGGAGTCCAAAGCGGAAAATGCCCTGGCCGCCCTGGTAAATACCATGGTTGCCGAGGCGACAGTACTGCGGCAAGAGGAGAAACAACGTATTCCAGCGACAGGACTGGTTCCTGGTGATATTGTGCTGCTGCAGGCCGGCGACAAAGTGCCTGCCGATGTACGGCTGCTGGCGCTCCGTGAGCTGCAGGTTGATGAATCAGCCCTGACCGGCGAATCCATGCCGGTGGAAAAAGCGTTGCAGCAACTTGATAGTGAGACTCTTCTCGCTGATCGGACAAACATGGCCTATGCGTCTTCCATGGTTACCCACGGCCAGGGAACCGGCATTGTAACTGCAACCGGCGATCAAACCGAAGTGGGCCATATCTCCCAGCTTATCTCTTCAGCCGAAGACCTGGCAACACCGCTCACCCGAAAAATTGCTCATTTCAGCCAGGTGTTGCTCTACGCCATCCTATTTCTGGCGGCAGTCACCGTAGCCATCGGCCTGTTGCGCGGCCAACCGCTTTATGAAATGTTCATGGCGGCTGTAGCCCTGGCGGTTGGTGCCATTCCGGAAGGACTGCCTGCAGCAGTGACAATAACTTTAGCCATTGGCGTTGCAAGAATGGCCAGACGTCGGACAATAATCCGTAAACTTACGGCAGTCGAAACCCTGGGCAGCACTACGGTGATTTGTTCAGATAAAACCGGAACGTTGACGGAAAACCAGATGACCGTCCAGACAATAATGGCAGGCGGAAACTCTTACCAGGTCAGCGGAACCGGTTATGCTCCCCATGGCAAAATTAGCAGACATGACTCAGAAGATACCGCAATAACGATTGCGCTCCATGAGTGCTTGAAGGCCGGGATTCTCTGCAACGACAGTTTACTCCACGAAAAAGACGGCATCTGGGGAGTCCAGGGCGACCCAACAGAGGGTGCATTACTTGCAGCAGCAGGCAAAGGCGGACTATGGGAAAAAGACACAAAAACAGCACACCCCCGGCTAGATTCCATTCCGTTTGAATCCAAGTACCAGTATATGGCGACCCTGCAAGACGCTGGCACCGGCAAGCCCAACATTGTCTACGTGAAAGGCGCCGTCGAACAAATACTTGCCAAATGCACGGAGGCCCTTGGCGCTGATGGCAGCTTAGGACAATTATCTAAGAACAACATCAACCAGCTGGTCGCCGACATGGCCGCGAAAGGACTGCGGGTGCTGGCTTTTGCCCGCAGAGAACTGGCGGAGGATACCCGCGAAATAAGCCATGAAGATCTCGGCACCGGCTTTGTCTTTCTCGGGCTGCAGGGCATGATCGATCCACCGAGAGATGAAGCTATAGCCGCAGTCAAAATCTGCAGACAAGCTGGCATCAAGGTAAAAATGATCACCGGCGATCACCCGCATACAGCTGTGGCTATTGCCGGGCAGATTGGCTTGCCTGTCGGAGACATTGATGCACCTAGGCAAAAAGCAGTCCTCACCGGTCGGGACTTGGAAAAACTGTCAGACGATGAGTTGCGGCAGGCGGTAGAAGAGACCAGTGTTTTTGCCAGGGCCACTCCAGAGCAGAAAATTCGCCTGGTCCGCGCCCTGCAGGCAAGAGGACATGTAGTCGCCATGACCGGCGATGGAGTCAACGATGCCCCGGCCTTGAAACAGGCGGACATCGGCGTAGCCATGGGTATAACCGGTACCGACGTGTCCAAAGAGGCTGCCGACATGGTGCTTACCGATGACAACTTCAGCTCAATCGAGGCGGCAGTGGAAGAAGGACGCGGTGTTTTTGACAACCTGACCAAGTTTATAGTCTGGACCCTGCCCACCAATCTCGGCGAAGGCCTGGTTATTCTGACGGCGATCATCTTTGGCATCACCTTGCCGATCCTGCCGGTGCAGATCCTCTGGATCAACATGACTACCGCAGGTTTTCTGGGATTGATGCTGGCCTTTGAACCGAAAGAGCCGGATATTATGCAACGATTGCCGCGCAATCCTGACACCCCCATTCTTACCGGAGAACTGATTACCAGAATTCTCCTTGTCGGCACCCTGCTGCTCATCGGTGCCTTTGGTCTTTATGAGTGGGAACGAGCAACAGGCGCCTCCATAGAAAAAGCGCGAACGGTTGCGGTCAACACCTTTGTCATCATGGAGCTTTTTTATCTTTTCAACTGCCGTTCCATGCGCAAATCAATTTTTCAGCTGGGCATTTTTACCAACATGTGGGTCTTTGGCGGCGTTGCCGTCATGCTGCTTATACAGCTTGTCTACACCTACCTCCCCCTCATGCACCGTTTGTTTCAGAGCGCTGCTATCGGCCTTGATTCCTGGGCACGGATTATCCTTGCCGGGCTTGTAGCTTTTTTAATAGTTGAATTGGAAAAGAAATTGCACCGCCAATAATCTTCACCAAGTTCGGTAAATGGGGCACCATATGAGTCCAATAATCATCAATATTTTCATTATCCTGGCAGGTTTTGTCTGCCTGGTCCTCGGCGCCGAAGGGCTGGTTCGCGGTGGACGTTCCATCGGTTTGCGACTGGGTCTTACTCCGCTGTTTATCGGCCTGACAATTGTTGCCTGCGGTACCAGCGCGCCTGAACTGGTCGTCAGCATCAGTGCGGCATTACAGGGCAAAGCCGATATCAGTGTCGCTAATGTCGTCGGCTCGAATATTTTCAATATTGCTTTTATACTGGGCATCACCGCGTTGATTGCACCGATCAGGGTATCACTGGCGGTGATCAAGACCGACATCCCCATCATGATCCTTGTTACCATGGTCGCTTTCTGGTTGCTCATGGGGATCACCATCAGTAGGATGGCCGGACTTTTTCTGGCTGCCGGCCTTTGTTGCTATATCGCTCTGACCTACTTTATGACCATCAGGGTAAAAAGCGCCAGCCTCAGTCCCCACAATGAGGTGGAACAAGCCTTGGCGGGATCCTGGCTAAAAGACATCGCCTTCATCTGCATGGGCATAGCCTTGATGGTCCTGGGTTCAAAACTGCTGGTTGATGCCGTATCGCTGATCGCCCGTCTTATTGGGGTCAGTGAAGCAGTTATCGGCCTCACAGTCGTTGCAACCGGCACCAGCCTACCGGAACTTGCCACTTCAATCGTTGCCGCCTTAAGACGACAACCGGACATCGCAATCGGCAATATAGTCGGCTCCAACATCTTCAATATCCTTGGTATTCTTGGCGTTTCCTCGCTTATTGTTCCGCTCACCGCACCAGGTATCAGCAGCGTTGATTTGGGTGTAATGCTGCTCGCGGCAGTTACGCTTCTACCTATGGCCTGGACAGGAATGATACTGCAGCGCTGGGAAGGCGCCCTCCTGCTCAGCGGATATGGCCTGTACCTCTGGTGGTTGTGGCCGACTTTCTGAGCTTTCTTGCCCTACGCCTCGCAGCTACGGCAAACTTTGTTCGTGAAAAATGCGGGTTAATGGTTTTGGTACCATCCGGGCGAATCAAACTACGTCTTTGTTCTCTCAATACAGTGTTGTAGCCCCTTGTAGAGTGAAACGAAGAACGTCCCAAAAAATTACGATTTTGCATTAAGAAATTGGTTGCTGCGGATTGGAGTGAGTCCATCAAAAAGTATGTGAGGTAAAGAGAGTAACCAAAGGTTGGAATAGAAGTGGTGGGCGATTGCCAAGAGAAAGTAAGGAGAATCGGTCAAGCCGTAAACCAGCACGATAGCCTTGCCGGTTGATTCTTTATACTCCATTTTTTACTTCCCCAGATACCGATACAGAGTAGGCTTTGTAATATCGAAGGTTGCGCAGATTTCACTCAATCTATAGTCCTTACTCTTGTACATCGTTTTAAGGGGCGGCCGCCTTTTTTCTCGTTGAGCTTTTCCTTCCGCCCACCAAAGCGACCCCTGGCCCTGGCAGATTCTAGCCCTGCCCCGGTCCAACCGGTCGATCTTCCAGACAACTCAACTGTCTCCCGGTCGGACATATTCGAAAGCCTCGGTCAGTCCTACCCGGTCGGCCCTGGCCCCTGAAACTTTGTCGGAAAAGAACTTTTCACAACCGGCTTCTTTCAACGCGTCAAGCTGTAGGTCCTGGTTCTGATCCTGGGTACTGATTCGGGTATATCCACCCTTCATTATTCTTGTTTTCATTCAAAAGCAAGATCCGGCGAAACAAAAATGTCAACAGGGTGGCGCTTGCCGTTGTTACGGCAGTTCTGTTGGCGACGAATGTTATTTAATCTGCAAAAAAAATCTTTCGATCCGATAGCTTTGATTAATTGCTTCGAGTTACATCCTGCCGTTCTGTAGTACCCGTAGCGAATAGCATCTCATGATGCTAAAAGTTAGTAGAAATCCGATTAATGCTCCAACCAATACATCCAAGGGAAAATGTACCCCTAAGTAAATTCGCGAATATCCCACAAAAAACGCTGGAATGAGAGCCACCCAGTAAATACTCCCGAAAAGGCCAATAAGCAATCCGGCTGCAGAAAAGGCTGCATTGGTATGTCCGGAGGGAAAGGAACGCCCTATAGGAGTTGATCCTAATATATGAATATCTACGTGTGAAATATTGACGCCCAAGGATTCCCGTTGCGGGAAAATGTCGTTTTCTACCGGATTAAAATAGGCAAGAGGTCTTGATCGATGCACTGCTTTTTTAATAGATAGATTTATAAATGCGCATGATAACATGGTTATTATGGCGATCAGGAGCGTAATCCCATAGCGCTTTTTGTTTGGTATTTTAAACCAGAGAGTAGTGAGAAGGATTGGAAGTAAGATCCAACCGTTTCCCAAATAGGTGATAAGCGAGAAGAAGAGATCGAAGGCGGAGGTGTGGAAAGAGTTCAGAAAGATGAAGAGATGGCGGTCAAAATAGAGGATATCTTGGAACATAAGTATTTTCTCGCGAGGGGTCTCTTTTTTGTATTGTAGAGTTACTTGTCGATGATCTGTTTTTTATCTATTTGGGTACATATAGCTCGTCTTCCGAGCCACATCACGCCTAAAAGATCGATACCCCCTGCCCATAATCTGCCCCAGGTCCCGTACTTGGATCGACCAAATGAGCGCTCTCGATGGTTTACTGGTAGCGAAATGACTTGGCCACCGGCTTGAAGCACTAAAGCCGGAAGGAAGCGATGCATATGATCGAACGCCGGAAGTCTCAAAAACAGATCTTTCGAAAAGGCTTTTATACCGCAGCCGCTATCGGGTGTGGAATCATTAAGTACGGCACGTCGTACGGCATTGGCAATGCGGGATGAAAATCGTCGCCAATAAGAATCCTGTCGATTCACGCGATATCCATTGACTAAAAGAGATTTTCCCTGGTTCTCATATTTACTGAAATATTCGATGAACTTTTCTATATCGCCTGGGTCGTTTTGGCCGTCGCCGTCAAGCGTGACAATAAGCGGATATTGTGCACTTTGAACCCCAACACATAAAGCGGTACTCTGGCCGTGTCGTCTCTGTAGCCTGACAACTTCCAGATTCCAGTATTTTGCCTTACATTCACTTAGTATCGTATTGGTTTGATCAGAAGAACAGTCATCAACATATATTATCTGATAGTCATGGGTATCCGACACTTCCTGCAGTATTTCGACCAACAATGGAGTAATATTTTTCTCTTCATTGTGAACAGGTATAACAATAGAAAATTGCATAAAATGACCCCGTGAGAGCAGAATTGTCTCAAAAACGCGTTGTTGTAGTACGTACGCAGTTGATGCCTTATGTATGACAACGGCCATCATACAAAAAAAAGATGAAGGATTAATGAAGACTTCAGCTAAAAGAAGTGAGACTTATCAAATAGAATTCTCACGAGGCGGAAATGAGGTCATGAAAAATCGATAATAAATTTCTTTGGAATACATGCGCTATACACCAGAGTAGACATCAAATTGCCTTTCGATTAAGCGGATCTCTCATCTCAACTCTCGATCACGTATCCAGATATCGAACTGGCCTTTTCTCAACATTCTCATGACTTCTAATCCTTTAATCGTAACACAGGTCGTCTTCATAGATTTGAAGCCTAAAGTAGGTTTGATCAGGCGTTTCAATTTGCCATACCCTCTGTTTAACCTCGTACCCTGAGCTCACACATTTTTGATATTAAAAAAGGCTTCCTGCAGCTGATCCGAATCCCAATTTTTGATACCGTTTTACTTGGCCCGGGTTTGTTGCCGGCGATTGTTTTGATACCACTCTTTTTTTGATTCTGACCGGGTCCGGCCAAATATATGTAAGAAATATGCCAAATATCATTGTTATCTGGGTGAGCAACGGCCCGCAATGATAAGCGCAGAGTGGTTGTCTCCTTCTCGAACGATTTATTGGGTCTTCATTTGACGAAGTAACCAGACACTCTCCACATCCCATCTTTGTCCATCTGAGGAGTGACTGTCTCAATTCCTGTTTTTTTGTTCTCAAATGAGCTCAGGAATTGGATTATAAAAGATTGCCCATCGGTGCTCCTGGGAGAGACGTTGTGTCTGTGGCACTTTTCACTTTTTTTGATTCTAATTCCATTCAGACCGGGAAAGCTTGCTAAGCCTTGAGAAAAACAGCAATTGCTGCGTACAGTGTATCGCACTCTTCCTGCACCAAGTCCTCCAAATTGAGGAAGGCGTGTATCATATCTTTAAAATGGAGGTTTTCGGCCTTGAATCCACCAGCTTGCAACTTTGCGACATAGGCCAGGGCCTCATCACGAAGCGGGCAAAATTCTGCCGTAATAACAAGTGATTCAGGCATTCTTCCGGCCAAGTCCATATAGAGAGGTGAAGTCTGCTTCCGGTCTACGCCCTTTTTGAAGTAGTTATTGAAAAACCACACGATCTTTTCCCGTTCGAGCAGGTACCCTTTGCCGTTCAGCTGCATTGATGCTGAGTTCATCGTATAGTCAAGACTTGGATAAATGAGTATCTGCCGCCTGATCGCAACCTCTTCGTCATTTCGGCAAAGACTCGCCACCGTTGCCGTTATTGCCCCACCGCCGCTGTCACCCCCTATGGAAAGACTTCGGCGATGGCATAGCTGTCTTGCCTCAAGAACCTTCCACAAATTCTTTACTACGGTGACAGCATCAATAATACCGGCAGGATAACGACACTCCGGCGCCAGTCTGTAGTCAACGGAAATGACAATATGCTCTGTTTCCCGGGCAAGCCTCCTGCAGATAGGATCATAAACGGTAATGCTGCCAGCCATATGGCCGCCACCATGAAAATAGACCAAGACCGGCAGACAACGCTCGGGGTCCGGATGATATATTCTGACAGGAACGTCAAACTCTTTCCCCTCAACCAGATCATCCTGGACCCATTTAATAGCTGTCTTCCTCTTTACCCATGTCCAGGTCATACCGGCAAGACCTTCCCTTGCATTGGTTGGTGTCGCCTTAAATCCCGTTTCCTCAAGCTGCTCGACGAGCTTGTTACATGCTTCCAGCCAATGTGCGAGTTTTACTGAAATCTGACGCATCGATTGCTCCTTAAGACAGAGGTTGAAAGAAACCATCCCGTATACATGGAGAACATGCACAACCGCTCCGCGGAAAAAACAGCCTCCATCTTCTTCACCGAAAAACCTTTTTTTCTGTTTTCAATCAATCCCCTATCCAGTCAAAACCACTGACTTCCATTTTCGGTACAATATTTCTTATACGATAACCATCGTAGCCACCGGCCAACAGCAAAAAGATATTGTTATGAAAACAGCTTACCAAAACACTTTTGCCAACGACCATTCTGTGCAACGAGTAGCTCCCGAAACCCAAAATGCCTATCTCCAGATTGTAAAAGGTCTTACCGCGTCCTTCCAGCGACCTGCGGAGCAACTCTCCAACGACCAGAGTCAAGACTATCTTCTTTTTTGCATCCAAGAAAAGGAACTGGCCTGGGCGTCTTGTAATTTGAGGATTACTGCCGGGCATTGCTGTTGTTGGTTTTCCCCAAGCTGAAATGCACAGTTTGGGGGCATTATGCAAAAACACCCTATCAGGAGAGTGAAAATGATATATAAAATATATCCCGGGACAAATATAAAAATAGTGAAGATTAGTGATTGACAAGAAGTTATTAGTCCGTGTATAGTCGGCGCCTCATCGCGGCATTCGTACCGCGGGGTTTTC
>CBDTUM010000027.1:0-37559 GCA_965363495.1 uncultured Desulfopila sp. | reverse complement strand
GATAACAAACCTGTTCCCCTCGACTGTCCAGCGGATGTTGACATTCCAGAGCAGCATACCGAAATTTTTACGGGTTTTTTTCTGGCTTGCCGGTCGCGGATCGTGACGGATCAGGTCTTCTATCAACTGGCGTATATTTCTGCCTTTTTGGGCCTGATAATCCGTACAGAAGATCTCGGCCTCGGCACTGAAAACGATATCCACCACCGGCTGTTCCCCGAGGGCATAACCACAGGAGGCCGATTGAATGCAATCGCTGTACGGAATATAGGGTTTGATATCGAAAACAGGGGTTTGATCGAGAAAATCGATGCCGGAGAGCTCCAGAAAAAGCCGGCTCTTCTCCCAGACAACCGCCTCAAGTCGCACGGCCGATAAGCCGAGATGATTGGGTCGGTGCGGACTGCGGGTAGCAAAAACACCCACTCTTTTCTGCCCTCCCAGCCAGGGAGGTCGGACTGTCGGTTTCCATCCCTCGGCAAGAGTCTCATGAAAGAGAAAATGCACCCAGATATGGGAAAACTGCTCCAGGCCGCGCACCATTTCTTCTCTATTAAAGGGGTGCAGAAGCTCCAGTCGGGCAGTCGCTGATACTACCATGCCCGGTTGCCGGGGAATTCCGAATTTCTCGGTGAAGCAGGAGTGGATGATGCCTATTGGGGTAATATGGCCATTTTTTTCGGTATGATCTTTCTCTTGTTGCATCACGCATCCCCTCTCCACTTGCCGTGTACCTCCCGACGCAGCCAACTGCCCGCCAGTAACACTATTCATTATTTTGTATCACTAATTTCTTGACACACCAATTCAATCTCTGTAATTTAGTAACACTAAAATACACTTCGTGTTACTAAATTAATGCCGCGGACGAGCGTTCATTGCCAGGAGAACCACATCACATGCATATTTCGGAAGGCGTCTTAAGCCCCTCTGTCCTTTTAGCCGGAGCCGCAATTACGACCGTCGGCACCGCAATTGGCTTAAAAAAGCTTGATTATGACCGCATCATGACGGTCTCCCTGTTGACAGCTACCTTTTTTGTGGCCTCGCTCATCCATGTACCCATCGGACCTGGCAATGTTCATCTTATTCTTGGTGGATTAATGGGCATCGTCCTTGGCTGGAGTTGTTTTCCCGCCATCCTGGTGGCACTTTTACTGCAATGTCTTTTTTTCAACTTTGGCGGCTTGCTGGTATTGGGGGTGAACACCACGATCATGGCCCTGCCGGCCGTTATCTGCTTTTATATTTTTCGGCCATGGGTTGAAAAAAACGGTCAAAAACGAAAAATTGCTGCCTTTGCCGCTGGTTTTTGTTCCATCCTCCTTTCCGCGCTTATCGCAGCAGTCGCTCTCTGGTCAACTGATAAGGGCTTTGTGCGGGCGGCACAACTGATAATAGCCGCCCATGTCCCCCTGATGATCATCGAGGGAATTATCACCATGTTTACTGTCTCTTTTCTTGCCAAAGTTCAACCGGAATTTCTTAAAATGGGAAAATAATGCACCGTATAACTCTCTACCAACTGCTCTTTATTATTCTGCTGGTTCCGGCTTTATGCAGCCCCTGTTTTGCTCATAAGGTGCGGATTTTTGCCTGGCGGGATGGTGACCATATTAACACAGAGTCAAAGTTCAGCGGCGGGAGAGCTGCCCAGAATGCCTCGGTTTCCGTTGTCGAAACCAAAACCGGTCAAACCCTTCTGTCGGGAAAAACCAATACGGATGGACTCTTCAGCTTTCCCATACCGAAGGCCGACGCAAAGGAACTGCAGATCATCGTCGACGGCGGAGACGGCCATAAAAACAGCTGGAACTATACCCTGGAAGATTCTTCTGCAGAGAGCAACAATACTCCTCCCCCGGTGAACAGCGCAGCCAGACAACTTCCACTGCAGCCAAAAGTCGAGGAGATAAACGAAAAGGGACAGCCAGCCATTACGGCCTCGGAAATTACCAGGATTATCGACACGGCACTGGATAAAAAGCTCGCTCCAATACAAAGGACACTCGCCGAAAACTCAGATAAGGACCCAAGCCTGCAGGATATTCTTGGAGGTATCGGCTATATTCTCGGACTGGCTGGGATAGTTGCCTATATGCAAGCACGTAAAAAACAAGGAGGAGGATCGTGAAAAAGTTTATCGCAATGGGTATTTTTACTGCTCTATTCTGGATGCCGACCGGGCAGGCGCTTGCCCACTTCGGGATGGTTATTCCGGATCAGCCTAGTATCGACCAAGAAAAAAAGACGACGACGCTGATCCTTTCGTTTTCCCATCCTTTTGAAAACGTCGGCATGGATCTCACCCAGCCACAAAAATTCACCGTCACGATGGGCGGCAAGACAACCGATCTGCTTGCCACCCTCAAGCCGACCTCCGTTATGGAGCATAAAGCATGGCAAGCTACCTATAATTTTACCCGTCCTGGTGTCTATCAGTTTGTCATGGAACCGACCCCTTACTGGGAACCGACTGAAGATTTGAGCATTATTCACTATACCAAAACAATTATCCCCGCCTTCGGCGACGACGAGGGCTGGGATGAACCCGTTGGACTGCCAACCGAGATTGTCCCCCTGCTCAGGCCGTTTGGTAATTACGCCGGCAATAGTTTTACCGGACAGGTGCTGCTGCAGGGCAAGCCGGTTGCCGGAGCCGAAGTCGAGGTTGAATTCTATAATAAGGGTAACACATTGCAGGCGAGAAGTGATTACCACGTCACTCAACTGATAAAAGCCAACAGCAACGGTATTTTCACCTTCAGCTGCCCTCTGGCGGGCTGGTGGGGATTCGCCGCACTGAGTGAAGCGGACTACACCATAAAAGACCCGGCGGGCAAGGACAAAGGCGTTGAACTCGGCGCCGTGTTGTGGATATACCTCGATAAACTGCCGGAAGCAGGAAAATAACCGATGATGGACGAACGTTTTGCACAGGGGAATTCCCTGTTGCATAAAAGAGATCCCAAGGTAAAGGTCATAGTTGCCGCCGCATTTATAACTGTTGCCGCCATGTCCAACAGTTTTGTGGTTGTCACTATGGCCCTTGCCTTGGCCTTTATGCTGCTGCTTTTATCCCGCCTGGAACTACGCCAGGTAGGTAAACGTCTTCTGGCTGCCAATACTTTTACCATTTTTCTCTGGCTCACCCTGCCTCTCACCTACGGCGGGGAGGAGTTGAGCACTTTCGGCCCTTTCACTCTCAGTGCCGAAGGGATACGGCTTGCCACTCTTATTACCCTTAAAACCAATTGCATCGTACTCGGCCTGATTGCTCTGCTTGGTACATCGCGGATCGCCAGCCTCGGCCATGCCCTGGAAGGACTGCATGTTTCCAGACGTCTTTGTTTTCTGTTGCTTTTTTCCTATCGTTATATCTTTGTCATCTACCAGGAATACCAGAAATTGAAACGAGCAGCCGGGATGCGCTGCTTTGTGCCGGCAACCAATATTCACACCTACCGAACCTATGGATACCTGTTTGGCATGACGCTGGTGCGAAGCTGGAACCGGGCCACCCGCGTTCATCAGGCCATGCTGCTACGTGGTTTTAATGGGCGACTTATTCCCCTTGAACAGCAGACTGTTGACAGCAATGATATTATTTTCCTCGTCATCGGCCTAAGCCTCACGGCTACAATAGCCTCTCTGCCTTTTTTCTAAGGAAAACCGCTCGCTTCGCCTTTGCCATAATTTCCAGTCTATTAGCTTGCCGATGACCTCCGTCCTGTGGTAATTATCCAGGTAACAGAGTCTCTTACTCCCTTAACAAAGGATTTTACCATGAAGGTTGGAATTATCGGCCTGCCCCAAACAGGCAAAAAAACCCTTTTCCAGGTATTGACCGGAAGCGAATTAAGAGAACAAGCCGGTCCTGCCAAACCTATTCCGGGTACCGCCGAAATACTTGACCCACGTTTTGACCGGCTGGTCTCCATGTATAGCCCCAACAAGCAGGCCAGGGCACGTATTGACCTTGTTTTATTGCCGAAAATGGAACAGGAAAACATCGCCAAGGGAGACATCTTCAAAGAGATCGCCGACGTCGATGCCCTGTGCCATGTGATACGGGCTTTTGAAGACGACTCGGTATACCACGCAGAAGGCTCGGTCGATCCTGTGCGGGATGCGGATATGGTAAATGGCGAGCTCATCATGCACGATCAGATTTTTGTGGAAAAACGCATGGCCCGCATTGAGACTGCCCTGAAAAAGATCAAAGACGAAAAACAGGCCATCGAGCTGGAATTGATGCGCAAACTGCTCGCTCATCTGGAGGAGGAAAAACCGCTTCGCCTCATGGAATTCAGTGAAGACGAGGAACTGCTCATCCGCAGCTACCCGCTTATTACCAGAAAAGAATTGCTCCTCGCCTTTAATGTCGCAGAAGATCAACTGGGCGACAAAACGCTTCTTGAAAAAACTGCCGAGCAGTGCCGACAAAATAAAATAGAGGCGATGATTGTTTGTGCTCAGGTTGAATCAGAGATTGTCCTTCTGGATTCAGAAGAAGAAAAAAGTGAATTCCTGCAGGATTTAGGGATCGACGAACCGGCGCTTGGCATTATGACCCGTCTTTGCCTGAAAGCACTCGGGCTGATTTCTTTTTTCACCGTCGGTAAAGATGAGGTCAGGCAATGGCTGGTGCGAAAAGACTCCCCTGCCCCTGTCGCCGCAGGAGTGATTCATTCCGACCTGCAGCGCGGTTTTATCCGGGCAGAGTTGATGAAATATGATGAACTGCTGGAATACGGCAGCGAGGCGGAACTGAAAAAAGCCGGCAAGATGTATTTGCAGGGCAAAGACTATATCGTTACCGATGGCGATATTTTGAACATTCGGTTCAAGGTGTGAGCAAGAGATGATTGAGCTTCGCGACATAAGTTATACCTTCACCCAGGCGAAAGATCCCGTACTGCACCACCTTTCTTTTGCCATACACGATAAACGGATCGGCATTATCGGCCCCAACGGCAGCGGCAAGACCACTCTTTTCCACCTTATGGTAGGCCTGCTAAAACCTGATGAAGGAGAACTCCTTTTCGACGGCAAAAAAGTTACCACGAAAGAGGAGTTACGCGCGTTGCGTAAACAAGTCGGCTTTTTATTCCAGAGTTCTGACGACCAGCTCTTTTCTCCCACGGTCATCGAAGATGTCGCCTTCGGCCCTCTGAACCTTGGCTTTTCCCCCAAAGAAGCTCGGAATATCGCCATGAAGACCCTAGCCGATCTTGGTCTTACCGGCTTTGAAGACCGCATTACCCATCGGCTCTCCGGTGGAGAAAAAAAACTGGTCGCTCTTGCCACTATCCTGGCCATGCAGCCGAAAATACTTCTGCTCGACGAACCGACCAACAACCTCGATCCGAAAACCCGCAGCCATCTTATCGAAATCCTCCAGGGACTGGATCTTCATCAGGTCATCATCTCCCATGACTGGGACTTTCTTAGCCATACCACCTCAATCCTGTACAAGATCGATCATGGCCATATTCATCGCTGTGAGGAAAATCATGTTCATGTACATCGCCATCTGCATATAGCCGGAGATCATCCGCATCAGCACGATCCGTTATAGTCAAAGAACGTGTCTGTTCAGACCTTACTATACACTCCGTGCGACAGATTTTTTATAATCCCGCCCTGTTTCAATCTATGTACTATGCCGTACAGCTTGGTCTTTGAATAACCGGTTTTACCCTCCAGTTCGGCGATGGTAACACCGGCTGAAGCAGCGGAAATGATTGCCGCGACACGACCGGCAGCAGTTTTGGGAAGGCGCGGATTTTTCAGAATTTTTGTGGCTACTTTTTTTGTTTGTGCGGTTTTTACGGCAGCCACTTGCTCTGCCGGCGGCTTGGTTGTGTTCCGGGGGAATTCCGGCTTGCTGTCCATATCAATGCCGAAGATATCCGAAAGATCGGCATCGGCAATGATCCTGGCGCTCTGCTTTTGGGTTTTGCTCAACAGTTCCTCGGTTCGGTCTTTTACCGCCTCGGCAATAAGATCTCCGCTCTCCACCCCCCGCAAGGTAAAGAAAAGGTTGGGATCGTCGTCAAATCTGGCACCGATACCATAAAGAACAGCGGCAACATGTTTACACATCACAGCCCAGTCTGGGCAACTGCATTGCAATTTGATTGCCTTCGGATCGGGGAACAGTCCGGTCTTCTCAGAAAAAAATAGTTCCGCCAGGGTCTTGGAAAACTTGCCGGCAAGGAGCTCCTGCAAGGACTTCAGGTGGCTTTCGCATTGCTTTTTTAGCGCCTGCAAAGGGTTCTTGCTGATCGGCTGAATATCGACAACTACTTCATAAGGCTTGGCAGCCGATCCCATGACCAGGGCCCGCACCTTGCCGGGAGCAATTTTCAGGTCAAGGACCGCCCCGTGCCGGAGATAACTCCTCCCTCTGCCAATGCGGTTGGCATAGTCGGCATAGCGTTCAAGGTTTTTGTTCCAGCTCTTTGCCCACCACGAACGGGCGAGGCTGTTGCCTTGCAGAACGACCGGCCGGATGTCCGGCATCTTTTTAAGCAGCTGTTTGAGTTTCTTTTCCGCTTTGGCCTTTTTTTGGGCAACGGAAACATACGGTGCATATCCCCAGTGGCTCATACCTTTTCACCTGCTCCTTACATTATAATCTCAGGGTAAAGAGATCCAGCAGCTCGGCGTTGCTCATTTCGGTTATCCAGTTTTCGCCGGATGCGGCAACAACCTCGCTGGCCATCTTTGCCTTTACCATCAGCATCTCATCTATTTTTTCTTCGACGGTCCCCCTGGTCAGGAATTTATGGACCATGACATTCTTTTTCTGACCAATGCGAAAGGCCCTGTCCGTTGCCTGATTTTCCACCGCAGGATTCCACCACCGATCAAAATGAATGACGTGATTGGCCGCGGTGAGATTTAAGCCCACACCGCCGGCCTTGAGCGACAATACAAAATACGGTACATATTCATGGCTTTGAAATTTTTCAACCAGCTCTTTACGTTTGCCGACCGGGACGCTGCCATGCAGGACCAACCCCTGCCGTTTGAAGATGGTTGCCAGAAACCGGGCCAAAGGTGCGGTCATCTCCTTGAACTGGGTGAAAACCAAAACCTTTTCCCGTTTTTCGTAGATCGTTTCGCAGATCTCCCGCAGTCGTTCAAACTTACCGCTGTCCTGCTCCTCAAACAGCTCCTGGCCGAGATATTGCGCCGGGTGATTGCAGAGCTGCTTGAACTTCATCAGGGCCGAAAGAATAAGCCCTTTTCTCCCTATTCCATCCGCCTGTTCCATGGTTTTGCGAAGCCCTTCGACCATTGCCCCGTAGAGTACCGTCTGCTTCTTGGTCATCGCCGCCCAGGTCTTCACCTCCACCTTGTCGGGAAGATCGGCAATGATCGTTTTATCCGTTTTCAGCCGCCGGAGAATGAAGGGACTGACGACTTTGCGCAGGCTCGCGTAGCCATTCGGATCAGCCGCCAACCCCTTGCTGAAAACGGCGAACTCCCTGGCGTTGCCGAGCAGGCCCGGATTGAGGAAGTCGAAAAGGCTCCAGAGATCGGACAACCTGTTTTCCACCGGGGTACCGGTCATGACGATTCTATTGTTGGCCGACAATTTTTTGATCACCTTGGTCTGCTTTGTTCCCGGATTCTTGATGGCCTGGGCCTCGTCAAGGATAATATAGTTCCAGGTATACTCCTGAATCCATTGATATCTTTGGGTCAGTGCATAGGTCGTGATAACCAGATCAAACTTCGCCAGCTGCTCCGGACCGAACGCGGGAACCTTGCCGGGTTTGTGGAGATCGGGATGGGCGGCAAAATAGTTGAGACTCGGATAAAATTTTTCGATTTCTCCGATCCAGTTGCCGAGAAGCGATGCCGGGATGACCAGCAGTGAAGGTTGCGACGGACGAGAAGGTCCGCCTGCGTCCGCCGCCAGCTTTTCCGTATGCAGTGCAGCCAGAAAGGCCAGAAGTTGGACGGTCTTACCAAGCCCCATATCGTCGGCAAGACAGGCACCGAGCTGCAGGCTGTGCAGATAATGCAGCCATTGCAAACCATCCTGCTGATACCCTCGAAGCTTTGCCTTCAAGGTGTCCCCTGTTGGCACGTAACCAATCTCTGCTGGACAGCTTAGTTTTGCCAAAACCGATTGCAGCCACTGGCCATTGGCTACCCCGGAGATCATTGTATCACCAGCACCATCCAGCAACAGCTGGGGATTGATGGAGAAGCGCATGGCATCCCGAAAACTGATGCCCTCGTCCATATTCAGTTCCCTGGCCTTCTCATAGGCGGCAAGAGTCTGCTGTAGTTTTTCCGGATCGACCGCTACCCATTTATTTTTCAGGAAGGCCAAGCCCTCGGATTGCTGCAGGAGACGGCGGGCTTCCTCTGCCGATATCTCCGTATCGCCGAGCATCAGTCGGGGACGAAAGTCAAGCAGGGACGCCATCCCGACCGTGGCCGGCGGCTTCTCCCCGATAGTGACCTGCACGGAGATCTTTGCCCCTTTTCCCTTCCACCAGTTCGGGATACGGCAAAGAATGCCGGACTGTTCGTAAAGCGGAATCTCCTGGAGAAAGACGAAGGCTTCTTTGGTCGACCAGGCAAGGGGGTAAAACAGTTCCTTGGAATCGAGCAAATCCGCCACCAGTTTGCTGTGCCCCGTCGCCTCGTGGATGGGCACCAGAAGCTCAAGAAGTTTATTGCTGTCGTCGCGGTATTCTTCCAGGGCATACTTGAGCGGCAGATGCCTGGATTCCCCCGCATCGTTTAACCGGGTGGAATAGGTGGCAAGAAAAGCAAAAGGATCATCCCCTTTGGTGTTTTCAACCAGGTGGAAATAGATCCGGCCGGCGAGATGGATTTCCGGACTGAATTCTCGTACATATTCGGCAACAGTGCCGGAAAATGCTTCAATCTTTCCGGCAAATATCCCATGTAATTGCACCCATAACCCCAGAAACACCTCATCGTCCAGATACTCTCCCCCGGACATCAGGGGCATGGTTTCGCGCAATCGGACCAGGTCCTCCCCGGTCAGGGGAATCTCTATTGAACCGCGATGCTCTTCAATATCGGGGGTAAGGCTGAGCCTGCGGACAAAGAGCCCGGAAAAACTGCGCCAAAAAGAAAGGGTAGCCGATACCTCTATTTTTTTACTGTAAAAACCAAGAAAAAAGAACCAGCCGCCCGGATCAGCGGTATACAGCTCATAAATTTCCTGCTGCAACAACCTGCTCTGCTGGTTGATCCTGTCGGCAGCTGCCAGCCATTCCAGCTGGATGGTGCCATCCGGCATCAGTACCGCATCAAGTTTTTGGTAAGTCATAGAATTGGTGTTATGATTTTTTGGTGCCTCATTGTTTTCTCTCTCAAGATGACACCTATTCGCTCCTTTCGATCAATACCAAAGTTGCCTAAAATGAAAAGACACAAATTCAGAGCTAGGCGCCCCACCTTACCGCCGATTCCGATATCCTGCTCTACGACTGCGAAGTCGTTACCGCCCTCCTCTCCCAGTTGGCCGACCTCACCCTTAGAGTGGATCTTAAGACTTGTTGTTTAACTCAACAAATTCCGGGTCGTCCGGGGAGTTGATAACAAACCAGTCCTCGCCCTGGTGATCAAAATCGGCGATTTTCTCAATATCCATCTTAAGATACTTGCCGCTCCCGGCAACGGCGACCTGACCATCGGCAAGAAGGATCTCCCCTTCACCCTGAAAAGAACGTTTGCCTTCAGAGACTATTCTGGCCAGCACCCGAATTTCACCATCAATCGGCACGGGTTTTCTGAGTTTCATCGAAAAATCAATGGTTACGCCCCAGATATTGCCGGAGTGGGCCAGCATTATCGCCCTGCCGATGGTTTCATCAAGGATTGTCGCGGCAATGCCACCGTGCAAACGGCCGGGATAGCCCTGATGCTCTTTTGCCGGTTGAAAAATAGCCATAAGCTGGCCGTCCTCCAATTCGTAAAAGCGGCTCTTCAGCCCGAAACTATTCTTCATCCCGCAGACAAAACACATCCTCGAGTTGGGTTGTTTTTTGGTGATTTTTACCCGCATGAAATGCATCTCCGGTTGAGCTTACGCTCAGCTATTCAGGGTTAATAGAGGTGTCGGATCAGGGAATTATCGGAGGCCCATGCACCAGCATTTCGGCGATAGTGATTTTGACTTTAGGCAAAAGGTGACGTTTGTTATCAAGAAGTTCATTCTCCAGCAAGGCCAGCTTTTTCAGGAGCAATGTTCGTTCAACAGGGGCTGGCAGCTCCTTTTTATCGTGGTTATCGACAATTTCCTGACAGCGAAAACAACCGGGAAAATGAAATGTCTTCCCATCGGGCCTGGTGAGCGTCGCCGGGACGCCGTGTGTTCGACAAACCAGCAGGCGGTGATGATAGACGACACAGCGTCCATCATCATTCAAAGGACACATGATTTGGGGTCGCTGTCCGGTAGCCAGTGCCTGTTCACACTTTTCAAGATACGATCTGGCCCTGGCCAGCAGCGTTTGCTGCAGCTCAGGCTCAAGCTGCCGGATACCCAGCCAGAGAAGGGCCCACTCCGCATAGGTATGATGCTGAAAATAGGAGTCGCAGCAATTGTCCGGGCAACCGCTGCAGGAAAAACCCAGCGCCTCAGCTACCCGTTCATACTCTAGCTGGAGCTTGCTGTAGATATCCTCCAGTACAGCAAGTTGCGCAGGTGTCAGAATGACTTCTTTCACTTCTTTTCCTCCTCAAAACATTGGACCTGATATGTCAAAATTTCCAGCTTTTTTTGCCGCCAGATCTCCCGGGGCAATCCGGCCTTCAGGCAAAGATGTTCGAGAAATTGTTCCGGTGTGGCGAGCTGCTGCCAGACCTGCGGCAGAAAGGTAGCGCTATGGCGCCCATCGCGCAGGATCACACCGTCAATTCCCGGCCGCAGTTTAACAGGCAGCTCTGCTGAATCCCGATACTCCAGAGGTCGGGGCTGCGAAAGAATGGAAATATCCAGATGCACAGCCGACAGCTCTTCCGGGGTCAGGGGCGAAAAACGATAATCATTGCAGGCCGCGTTGATGGCGTTATCGCAGATTCCCTGCCAGAGTGGACCAGCCGGTTCGAGATTACCGATGCAGCCCCGAAGTTGTCCGGCTATTTTCAGCGTGACAAAAGTGGCCGCAGGGACCAATAAAGCGGGGTCTTCGGGTGGATCGGGGATTGTTTCCAGACCCATCTTGTATTGCAGGGTTTTTCTGGCCAGCTCAAGCAGCACCTGACCCTGTTCATCTGTTAAAAGATTACTCATTACGAACGAACTCAAAAAGTCAAAGTTAACTAAACAGATGGCTAAGGAAAAAGCTTGATATTCGAGGCGCAGTGTTATTGGCTGGCTTCCGACTATACAAATAGTATGTCGGGAGCCAGCCAATAATTGCGCCCTTCAGGAAGTGCCCTTGGGGTACAACAAAGAAGATCGGGCTTTTTACAACGCCATCATCACCATTCGACACCCAGCATTAAACAATTAATACCACTGCCGATTCCCAACAGAGCCCCTTTTTGACCTTGCTGAAAAACACCCTGTTCGATGGCCATGGCCATGGTGATCGGAGCTGAGACGGATCCGACATTGCCAAGGATAGCTAAAGTCTCAAAGTTTTTTTCGGGAGCAAGGCCGAGCTTCTCAAAGAGCAGTTTGGCATGGGCTGAGCCGACCTGGTGACAGAAAAAACGATCAATATCTATCGCTCCCCAGCCGGGCTGAGCTGAAAATTTAGCCCAGGTCATCTGTGCCGTCTCTACCCCCCGGTGCAGAAGCTCTTCCGAGTTGGTCGCCATCAAGACAGTATTTGCCCCGCTTTGGCCGCCATGGCAGAGGTCGGAGTGTTCCGTGTTCGCCTGCCAGGCACCATGCACCAGCCGTGGCCTGTCTTCGCTGTCTTTTGCTCTTCGCATATACAGGGCAATAGAACCAGAGCCAATAGTAAGTGAGGCAAACGCCGGCTTAATGCTTTTTCGACTGAGCGTTGTATCTTTTAACAGACCAACCAGAGTCGATTCCAGCAACTCTTCCGCGGTCTCTCCTGACACAATTAAGCCGTTTTTAACATGACCAAGCTCAATCATATTGGCCAGCATAACCATACCATCGAGAAAACCCAGACACGCATTGGATATATCGAAAATCAATGCGGAAGACGACAAACCAAGTGTATCATGGACAAAAGAGGCAGTCGCCGGCTCCATCATATCCCGCGAAACAGAGGTGAAAATAAGACATTCAATACTTTTCGGATCGATATCTGCTGTGTCGAGTACCCTTTTCCCGGCAAGTGAAGCCGCTGCGCTCGGCCTTGTCCCTGGTGGCCAGAGGCGCCGCTCGCGGATACCGCTCATCAGCTCCAGCCGGCCGCTCGGCAGATGCAATCGTTCATAAACCGGGGATAACCGCTTTTCAATATCTTCAGAAGACAGGATCCTCGGCGGTAATGCATAGCCAAAGGTGTCTAAACAGACATGGGAATAATGCATCATAAGCCTTGCTGATTTGTTAACAATGGTCGTCCTGCCCTGCATTTCGCAGGAACAACGAAGGCATCACACCGAGAGTTTGTCCGCATCGAAAACCTCCAGCTGCTGCAGAATCTTTTCTTTGGTCACCGGCCTCTGCATATACCCGTTAATGTCCAGTTGCAGTATTCCTTCCCGCTCCTCATCCCCAAAACCAAAGATCCGGGTTCGCTGCCCCGAATACTCCTCCAGCTGCCTGAGTATCTTTACGGCCTCTATTCCGTCGAGCTGCGGTGTGGACAAATCAAAAAGTATCAGATCAAAATGTGACAGCGAAGCCTCGTACATTGCCGATCGTTTGGTTTCAGCAAGAGTAACCTGCCATCCTTGCTCGACCAGAGCGCGGACAAAAACCAGCTGGCTGGCCGGATCACCATCCACGACCAGTACTCGGCTCGTTAGAAAATTTGCCAAGACAGAGATTAAGGCGCTTTTCTGAACCGGTTTGGGTAAATAGTCATCCATCCCTGCCTGGAGACATTTTTCCCGGTCTCCGGACATTGCCAAAGCAGTCAGCGCGATAATAGCTGTATGACCACCGTTTTTGCTTTCGTGTTTTCTGATCCGCCTGGTGGCTTCCAGCCCGTCCACGTCATCCATTTGCACGTCCATGAGAATCAGCTGGTATACGCCGGTACAGGCTTCAGTAACAGCTTGCCTGCCGGAAGTAACAGATGTTACATCCACATCCAGTTGCTTAAGAATCGTCTCAATGAGCACCCTGTTGATATACTCATCTTCGGCGAGAAGCACCTTGGCACCTCGTAAAACATGGGCAACATCCTCTTCGATGCCTTCCAGGGTTTTGTTGGCTTTTTCCTCAATGCCGGCAAGATCGGCAACTTCCTTAAACGGCAGGGTAAACGAAAATATCGTTCGACCCTGAGTACTTTCTGCACCAATTTCGCCACCCATCAGCTTGACAAGCTGCGACGTGACGGTCAAGCCCAATCCCGTGGTTCCGACAGCAAGCGGCAGGGCAACGTTGCGCTGCACTTTTTCTTTAAAATAATGGTTGATCTGTTCAAGGTTTTCCGTCTCTATTCCACTGCCCGTGTCATGAATACTAAAGCTGAGGAGAATATTATTATCCGTATCAAAACCACTATTTTTGATAGTGATGTATACCCCGCCTGTTGTCGTGAATTTGATAGCATTGTTGACCAGATTTGTAAGAATCTGCACTAATCGAGCTGCATCACCGTACACGTGGGTGGGAACATCGGGTTCTATGGTGCAGACCAGCTCTAGATTTTTTTTCCTGGCTGAAAGATTCAGGACATAGAGATCGTGGTCAAGGCTCTCTTTGAGATTGAAATCTTCCGGCTCAAGCTCAAGTTCTCCTGTTTCTATCCTCGATAAATCAAGCACCTCATTGACGACCGACAGCAAGCGATCAACGGATAAACCGACCATTTCCAGATAGAGCTGTTGTTCGGCTGTCAGTTCCGTTGACAAAACCAGAGCGGTCATGCCAACAATTCCGTTCATGGATGAACGGATCTCGTGGCTGACATTTTCTAAAAAAACGCTTTTTACCCGACTGGACTGCTCTGCCCGGGCCAGATCTATCTCGCAGGCATCCCGGGTTACCTGAGCACCATTCGTACCAATGATTGCCTGTAAAGCCCTTTTTTTCAATAGCTGGTTCGTCTTTTTTTCTTTTACCAGCTGCTCCTTAAGATTTTGAACCTTTTTTTCAAGACGTTCTATTTCAGCCAACATTCCCCCTCCAGTTGGTGTTGAGGTATTCTTCACCATGACGCTGCTTGTACTTGTTTTAATGTACAAGTAAAAGCTTCTATTTGCACGATTCTGTTACTGTTCACCAACACCTCTATTATCAAGGGCCCATTTCCGGCCATTTTTTTTCCTGCTTTGTATCACTTTTTTTTCTCATTTCCCAGCATCTATGAATTTTTTCGTTTCTGGAAAAATCAAAAGGCACGGTTTCCTGAGAAATATCCTTTATTTCATAGAGCGAAAGGAGTCTCTCTTCAAGTAGAAAGCGTCTAAAGTTCGTAGAAAAGATGAGTAGACCATCTTTTTCCAGATGAGCCATAGCTCGTTCGATCAAACGTGCATGATCTTTTTGTACATCGAAAATCCGGTTGTCTTTTTTGGTATTGGAAAAAGTCGGGGGATCGATAAAGATCAGGTCATATGTCCCGGTGGTCTCGTCAAGCCATTGCTGACAATCGGCTTTTTCAACTTTGTTCTTAAGCTCCGTCAAACCGTTTAAGGCCAGATTCATTTGGGCCCAATGCAGATAGGTTGTCGAAAGATCTACCGTTGTGGTACTGGCCGCGCCGCCCATCGCCGCATGAACCGTCGCCGTCCCGGTATATCCATAGAGGTTCAAAAACCTTTTTCCTTGAGCCTCGCGATATATCTTTTGCCGAATAGGTCTATGATCGAGAAACAATCCCGGATCGAGATAATCAGTGAAATTTAACAGAAAAGAGCACTCGCCTTCCCTCACCTCAAACATTTTGCCGCCATCGCCCTTTTTCTGGTATTGTTTTCGGCCTTTCTGACGCTCTCGGGATTTAACAAAAATTCTGTTTGAGCGGACGCCAAGGATATCTCTGATACACTTCAAAGCGTTTGCCATCCTCGATGCGGCAAGCTGTGGGTCAATGGTCTTAGGAGGTGCATACTCGTGAATGTGCACCCATTTGCCAAAGAGATCGATGCTGAGATTGTAATCCGGCAGATCCCGGTCATACACCCTGAAACAGGTTATATTTTCCCGCACGGCCCATTTCAATATTTTTTTGAGATTTTTACGCAGCCTGTTGGCGAACTCATTGTCCGGCTCTTCGCCATCCGGCTCCACCGGCGACCAGACAAAATCGTTCTCCTGCCCGGTTACTGTGCCTATCAGCAACCTGCAAGGAATGGAGCCATTGAATAATTTGTATTTATTCTCCCACGCTAGGGTAAAACTGTCAGTCAAGGTCGGATTGGAGATAAAAACCCCTGTTTTCCAGCCGGGAAATCGCTGTTTTACAATTCGTCCAAAGGCTCTATACAGTCGACTGACCTGTTCCGTCTCGGATAGCCGTTCACCGTAAGGCAGATTTGACAACAACATCCCCTGCTTGTCAGGGGAGTGCAGGGTGGCGAGTTCCGCCTGTTTTACCTGAATATGCTCCTCGAGACCGGCTTTTTCAATGTTTTTCCGAGCGGCACTAACCGCCACCGGATCAGCATCATAACCAAGGATAAGTGGCCATCTTTTAGCTAAGGCTTTTTCTTCCCGCTCCAACGCTTCCGCCACCAACCTGTCCCAGAGTTCCATATCATGACCCAGCCAACCCAAAAAACCAAAATAGCTGCGCGATAACCCTGGAGCTGAGTCGCCAAACATCAGTGCCGCTTCGATCAGCAGCGTCCCGGTACCGCACATTGGATCGATTAATGTCCCGGAGTCTGCCGGCCAACCGCTCAAGGCAACAATCGCCGCCCCAAGGGTCTCTTTGAGCGGAGCCTTTACAGCCGACCCCCGATAGCCCCGTCGGTGCAAGCTCTCTCCGGAGAGATCAAGAGAAAGTGAAGCGGTTGTTCCATCCACATGCAGATGAATCTGCACCTCCGGGCGAGTTGTTTGTACCGATGGTCGTTTCCCGGTCCGGTTCCTTATGGAGTCAACCAGACCATCTTTTACCTTGAGGGCGGCATAACGGCTATGGGTAATTGGCGATTGTCCGGAAAGGGTACAGCTTACCGCAAAAGTTGTCTCTTCGGTGAGATGGTCCTGCCAGGCAATCTCCAGACAACGTTGATACACCGTCTCTTCGTCGATGATGGGAAACTGAGCCAGCTGCAAATAGACCCGAGAGGCGAAACGAGACCATAGGCAGCAGCGATATCCCGTTTCCAGGGAACCTTTCCAGGTTACGACACCGCCTGCAGCATTCACCTCAAGTCCGCCGTACAATGCGACCTCTTCTCCCACCAATCCTTCCAGTCCGCTGGCGCAGCTGGCAATCAATATATACTCTTTCATCGTCTCCTGTATTGTCCTGCCTCCCGCAAATGAGCGGGGTGCTTGTAAGGTACTTCTAGCCCTCAAGAGGGTACTGAACAGAATCCCGGCTGCCTTCACTATTACCGGACACATTTGTTGTCTTGTGGTAATTATCTGTCCTCTTCCACCGATTACCATTATCACCATTGCGGGGCAACAGCTAATGAAGTGTGATTCCCAGACAATTTATTCTTGACCTCTTTTGCAATACGACTATAAATGAATAGTTATAGTCGTATTGCCTTACTCCTGAAAGTCTGTCACTCAGGCTTATTTCTCGTTGACCTGTTTTATATTTTTTAATTTATCTTAAAATAGTTATACCGTTTATACGTCTCAAAAACATTATTCACATTAGAGGTAATTTATGAAGAAAAGGCTCGGTAGAAATCTCGCTCTTTCAGCTCTTGTAGGGTTATTGCTTCTTTTTGGTGCCGGTTGTAGCAAAAAAACAGTTATGCCACCTGATGTAGGCTCTGAAATGTCTGGGGGAACAGACATTAATTATCCTAAGGCGGAAGGAGGCTATTCTGAAGACAATCTGCCGGTAGAAGGCACACTCGACGATCAAAACGCTCCCGGCCAGGGTAGCGACGGTACCAGCAGGATGTCTGACGCGGACCAGCAGTCAGATGAATATAAGAGATTACACGGTAGAAGCTCCGCCAACCTCTCCCCCATCTACTTTGAATTCGACCAGTCCGGTGTTGCCCCCAACATGACCGAAGTGCTTGCCGCAAATGCCGAGTACCTGAAATCGATTCCGGGGGCAATGGTGACCATCGAGGGCAATTCGGACGAAAGGGGCACCAACGAATACAACCTCGCATTGGGTGAGAGAAGAGCTATCAACTCACGACAATATCTGATTAATCTCGGTATTCCTGGAGACAGGATGCGGACCCTTTCTTATGGCGAAGAACGACCCCTCTTTTTAGGTCAGGATGAAGATGCCTACAGTATGAACAGAAGAGTTGATTTTGTCGCTCAATAGACAATAGACCAAAAGAGAGACCAAGAACTATCCGCTCCCGTGTTCAAAGCGGCAGCGGATAGTTCCCATACATACCTTACCTGCCTGTGTCAGCGATTATCTGCAGTATCTTCGCGACCACTTGTTCAAGAGTACTCCCAGTGGTGTCTATACTATGCGCATCCAATGCTTTTCTTAAAGGGGCAACGGCCCGCTCGCTGTCATTTTTGTCTCGTTCAAGGGTCATCGACAAGATCTTTTTAAAATCAGCAGACACACCTCTTGCCTGCAACTGCAGCACACGTCTTTTCGCTCTCTCCTCCGGTTGCGCATCGAGAAATATTTTATAGGCAGCTCGCGGAAACACGATAGTGCCGGTGTCTCTGCCTTCAGCGACAATATTTCCCTTTTCCCCGTAATTTTGCTGGATCTTGGTCAAGATTTCCCGAACAACTGGAATCGCCGATACCCTGGAGGCGACCATAGCCATATCTGGGGTCCGAATCGCCTCACTGACATTTTCACCGTTGACCAGCACGCCCACATCACTCTCTTCATCAAGTGCCGGAAGTAACTCTAGTTCCAGCTCTGCGAGCTTTGCGGCCATCGTCTCCGCCTCGTCGAGTGAAATATTATGGTGGAGAAAGTACCAGCCAACTCCACGGTACATGGCGCCGGTATCCAGGTAGGTGAATCCTGTCGCAGCTGCTATTTTTCTACTTACCGATGACTTACCAACGCCGGAGGGACCGTCGATGGTAATGATGTTCTGTTTTTCACTACCCTTATTCTCAAACATAGCCAAGTTCTGTAAGGCAATCGGCCAGAGAGCTCAGAAATCGGCTGTTTTCATCCTCGGTCCCAACTGTCACCCTGATAAAGTTGGGAAAGCCATAGGCACTCATGGAGCGAACAATCACTCCTTTGTAGAGCATTGCCTGATACAGTTTATCTGCATCACCCTGCACATCGATGAGAAAAAAGTTCGTTTGTGAAGGGTAACTTCGGCACCCCAACCTGTCTACCTCTTTGCTTAAAAAGGCAATCCCTGCGGCGGTACGGTGAAGAGTTGTTTGATAATAGTCCTCATCGTCGAGTGCCGCCAGAGCCCCAACCTGAGCCATCTGATTTATATTAAAAGGTTGCCGCACCTTATGCAGGGATTTCGCTATTTCCTGGGCCATAAGCCCATAACCAACGCGCAGGCCTGCCAACCCATAGGCCTTTGAAAAAGTTCTTAAAAAAACTACGGGACATCGTCCATCCGTATTTCTAATAAGAGAATAAAAATCGACTTGAAGTTTGTTGTCCATGAAATCGACATAGGCTTCATCCAGAACAACGATAACCGATTCTGGTATATCGCTCAAAAACCGATAGAGATCAACCGGGGCTATCACCGTTCCAGTTGGGTTATTCGGATTATCCAGAAAAATAAGTCGAGTTTTTTCGGTGACCTTTTTTTGAATAGCCTCGAGATCGTGGTGCATATCTTTCAGCGCCACGATATGATTAACCCCGCCTCTGACCTGGACGATTTTCTGGTACATGAGAAAAGAGGGGTGACTGGTAATAACCTCATCACCCTCCTGGACAAATGCCTTGACCAGAAATTCTATCACTTCGTTGGAACCATTTCCCACGACAATTTCGGTGGCAGCCAGGCCCAGTTTTTCAGCGAGTGCCTGGACCAGATAGTGGCACGAACCATCCGGATAGCGATGCAGGTTTATCATTTCAGAGTGAAGGGCGCTTAGAGCTTTCGGTGAGGGCCCCCAAGCATTCTCATTTGAGGCGAGCTTAATGGAATTTTTTATTCCATACTCGCGCTCCAATTCATCAAGCGGTTTGCCTGGGGGATAGGGTGTTATTGCTTCGATAGTAGCGGGAATTTTAATTTTCAATGTCTCACCGTAAAACAAAATTTTAGACAACAGAATGCTTCCTACCTTGGTATCGTCTGTGTACTAAAGGGCCGGTATTCGATGCTCCAACCCAAGGCCCTGCTCAAGATTGAAAGCTGTTTTCAACAAAGTTTCTTCCTGAAAATGGGCTGCTTGAAGTTGTACACCGACCGGCAAACCACCTGCAGTGAAGCCACCGGGTACCGACATTCCCGGAATACCGGCGAGATTAGCCGAAAGTGTCAATATATCAGACATATATATAGCAAGTGGATCTTCAATGTTCTCCCCCTTCTTCCAGGCAGGTGTTGGAGTAACCGGAGATATAAGGACATCGCAGGTAGCAAACGCCTTTTTAAAATCATTTAAAATAAGGGTCCGCACTTGCGAGGCTTTTTTATAGTATGCATCATAGTATCCGGAAGAAAGAGCATAGGTTCCGATCAGAATACGCCGTTTTACCTCGGCACCAAACCCTTTTGACCTTGTCTGCTTATACATGTCAAGAAGAGTGTCAGCCTCCATGTCTCTGTAGCCATAGAGTGCACCATCATACCGGGCCAGGTTGGAACTCGCCTCCGAAGGCGCGATCAAATAGTAAGCCGCCACGCAATATTCAGTATGCGGCAGAGAAACATCAATAATTTTAGCCCCTTTTTCCTTCAAGACTTCCATACTGTTAAGAATTATCTTTTTTACTTCACCATCGAGACCCTCAGTAAAATATTCCCGCGGAACACCAATGGTGAGTCCATTCAGTCCATCTGTTAAGGACAATAAATGGGGAGGAACTGCTTTTTTTACCGAGGTGGAATCCATCTGGTCGTAGCCGCTGATAACATCCATCAGTAATGCGCAATCCTCTACATTCCGACATAAAGGGCCCACTTGGTCAAGAGAAGAGGCAAAAGCCGTTAATCCATACCGGGAAACTCTGCCGTAGGTCGGTTTCATGCCGACAATACCGCAAAGTGATGCCGGTTGCCGGATCGACCCACCTGTGTCCGACCCCAGCGAACCAAGACACTCCAAAGCCGCAACCGATACCGCTGATCCCCCGGAGGATCCCCCGGCAACATAGCCTTTTTTCCATGGGTTTTCAGGGACACCAAAGGCACAGCTCTCCGACGCTGATCCCATGGCAAATTCGTCCATAGTCGTCTTGCCGACAATTATAGCCCCCGCGTTCTTTATTTTTTCAACAACTGTGGCATCGTATGGCGGAATGAAATTGGCAAGCATCTTTGACCCGCAGGTGGTCCGTAAGCCTGTCGTACACAGCAGGTCTTTGACAGAAAGAGGAATGCCGCACAACGTACCAGCCTGTCCGGCTTGTCTCTGCCGGTCGGCCTTTTCCGCCTGAGCCAAGGCGCCATCCCGGTCAATGGTGATAAAAGCTGTCACGTCTTTTTCGACAGCATCTATTCTCTTTAAACAACTTTCGGTCAGTTCCACAGCGGAAATATCGCCCTGCTCCATCTGGTTAAGAGCCTGGCATATAGTCAGTTCATACGGCTTCATCGCAACCTCAAAAAAAACGGGGACAGTCTTTGCTGCCCAACCTTATATGGGAATTAAACCTCAACCCGCTGATCTGGAAATACGTTAGAATTATTTTCAAGACCGGCTTTCAAGGAGTAAGGCTTTAACCCCGGTAAAAAGCTTTGTGGTATTCTTTTTAATACTCGCTTGACGGGTGCTCTTTTCAGTACTCGCTTGACGGGTGCTCTTTTCAGTACTCGCTTGACGGGTGCTCTTTTCAGTCCCCGTGCTGTGCGGGGGTAAGTTCCTTCACGAAATAATCATCTTGTAAAAAGCATATGATGATTGACAATTTGTCGGTAACCCCGCCCAAAAGATTCGCGGGGTAAGTTCCTTCACGAAATAATCATCTTGTAAAAAGCACAAGATGATTGACAATTTGTCGGTAACCCCGCCCAAAAGATTCGCGGGGTAAGTTCCTTCACGAAATAATCATCTTGTAAAAAGCACAAGATGATTATTTCTAAGTCACTAAATTATTTTAGGGACCAAAAACATTTGATCATTATGCTGCGGGCCATTTTTTAAGGCTTCAATCTGGGATAGAGATTCTTTTTCCACATCCTCTCGAAAGGCGTTGCTCACCGAGAAGACATGGGAAGTAGCAACGACCTGACTGGTATCCAACTCGTCTAGTTTGGCAACATAAGATAAAATATTATCAAGCTGCCCGGTCATTTTTTCCAGCTCTTCATCGCTCAGAGTAAGTCTTGCCAGATGGGCCACATGCTCAACTTCTTTTTTAGTTATTTTCATTGGACCTGATGTCTTGAATTTGAAGTTTTTGCTTTGTATTTAAATAGATTTATTTCAGCTATATTTGGTCAAAAACATCCTTATGGGGGATATAATCACCGATTGTTCTGGCAAAATATTCGATAGTGTCGTGCGCACTATACTTTTATAATCTGCGATGACGATCTCTGTTGATTTTTTCTCAAAATTATATCTCCACGTCAAATGACAAAACCGGTAAATCCCGAATCTACATTTTTCGGTGATATTTTGCAAATTCCTTGATGATTAGTTCATGTCCTCTTTCCAGGGGGTAAGTTCCTTCACGAAATAACCATCTTGTAAAAAGCACAAGATGGTCGATAATTGGCAAAGAACCCCGCCCAAAAGATTCGCGGGGTAAGTTCCTTCACGAAATAACCATCTTGTAAAAGCACAAGATGGTTTGATAATTGGCAAAGAACCCCGCCCAAAAGATTCGCGGGGTAAGTTCCTTCACGAAATAACCATCTTGTAAAAGCACAAGATGGTTATTTCTAAGTCACTAAAAAAAAACGCAATCCCATAGTAATGAAATTGCGTTTTTAAGTCGTTTAATAAACCAAGGTCACATAGGTACTATCAATTTATTCGTCTCTTCATTCCAGGTAACAATCAGGTACCAGAGTACCATTGCAGCACCTATTATCAAAAGAGTAGGACCGTAACCAAGCGCGTCCGGCATATAGACATATGAACCAAGAACACCATCGGCCTCAAATTCCTGATCTTTGAACCATGCAGTCATTATGGATGACGTTATAGAGAAAAAAGGAACGACCATAATAAGTTTAACCTGTCCTTCACCTACACGCCAGAGCGTTCCAGAGCCACAACCACCGGCAAACATTGCCCCTAGACCAAAGATAAAGCCGCCGACGATCCCACCCCAGCCAAACGTTCCACGTACATAGTTTGCGGCGGCCAGTACGGGCTCCCCATCTGCCCGAACCGGTACAGCATATTTCAACACTGCGGCACCTATGGCAACAATAAAAATAGAAAGCATGACTGATTTAGCCAGGGTACAGTCACCGGTCATGTGCGGCTCACGAAAGCCCTGTACCATACACCAGCGTCCGCGCTGCATAGTATAGCCAAGACAGGCGGCAATAATGATGACACCACTGAGAGAGGCCATGTAATCACTGTCTTCATTGGCTGCATAGGCATATGAGGCCCAGACAACTCCAACAATTCCAACAATTCCAAGCATATATACAACAACAGGCGGAAAGCTAAAAGTTTTTGATCCGCCGTCACCCCAGGTTATGTGTTCCATCTCAAGGTAAAGCAGTTTTAAACCAAGAATGACGCCAAAAACCAGACCAAACATCATGGTAAATCCGTTAGCGGCAAGATTGCCAATGGCATTGTAGAAACCACCGACATTACAACCTCCGGCCAGGGTGGCACCTATTCCCATAAGAATTCCAGCAATGACGGCTTTAAGCATTTCCCTGTATGGAGGCACCCTTAAAGCAAAATCTTTGCCAAGACAAGCAGAGATGAAAGCCCCCACTACAAAACCAATCCCTATTACCGAGCCGGAATCTACAAAAATAGATCGAGGGGCTTCATCAAAATACTGAAATACACCGGCATCGGTTCCAAGCAGGTTCGCCGCACCGTACATTATCCAATCCCCCCAATTACGAATGGCGCCAACAGCCCCCCATGGCCTCCACCACGCCATCATCAAAACTGAGAAAAAAGCGACAATAACTCCGGTTACATAAGGATTCCATTCTTTCGCACACAAAAGAATGTAGAGCTCCTTCACCTTATTTTTAAAAACAGACTCTTCACTCATGATTCATTTCTCCCTGTTGAATAAACTTCGACATAGACCCTTCAATATTAAGTGATTTTTTTACACAGCCCTTATTTTTTTGTCAAGACCAACTACAGAGACGTCAATGCCCCCCACATCGTAGCTGATTGGTTTTATTGTATCTTTCTAAACAGTTATGGATGAAAAATTTTCATTTCTTGACAGAATTGCGATGCTACGGTAAAAGTCAGTCTTGTAAAAAAAATTTAAGGAGTAAAATAGAGGTCATCTATTGCGGATATATGCCCATAAACTATTTAATTTTATTTCAGGAGAACAACAATGAGTGATCAGAAAACGGCACCAGCTGATATTCAACCCAAAAGTGTCCTTGACGCTAAAGGATTAAGCTGTCCAATGCCTCTTCTTCGTACCAAAAAAGAAATAGGAAAACTCGCCGTCGGCGAAATTCTTCAAGTCGATGGTACCGATCCAGGCTCCAGAAACGATATTCCAGGCTGGTGCGAACGTTCCGGTCATGAATATCTGGGTGAGAAGGAAGGATCCGGTTTTATCAGCTTTTTCATCAAGAAAGGTTAATTTATTCTGCTGTTCCATTTACGGTACACAGTAAAAAAAAGAATCTATTGTAGATACAAACAATATTCTAATTCGTTTGTATCTACATTTTTTTTAGACACATCAAATACATTAAATATAGCCACCATTATTTTCTGGAGGAAGTTAACATGGCAAAAAGTTTAGGTATATTTGTAACTTCACCTGACAGCCTGCGACATGCCATAGGTGTTACCAAGGCTGCCAAGGCAAAAGGTTCGAAAGTTAAAGTATTTTTCACCTGGAAAGCAACCACCCTATCCAAAGATCCCGCTTTCAAGGGGCTTTGTGATTTAGCTGACGATGTATCTATCTGTGTCGACAGTTATACGAAGCAGGGTTTTAAGGTCGATGATGTTCCTGCCGGTCTGACTGCCAAGAAAATGGCTACCCAGGCTCAGCATGGTATTATGATAGAAGATTATGACTGTTATCTTAGTCTGTAAGGAGATATTGGTATGGAATATAAAAAAGTGTGTTTGATGTACCGCCACAAGGATTACGCCGTTGACGGAATTAGATCAGCGCTTGGCCTTGCTGTTGAAAATATGTATGCCTATGGCGTTGTTATGGATACAGAAATACCAAAGCTTGATGAACTCAATCAGGAAAGCATCGAAATGTTGCGTGACATGGAAGGAGAAGTCTATTCCACAGTTCCAGCAAATGTCGAGATAAATGGTTTTGAGCCTATCACCATCGAAGAATTAGGTGAAAAACTTCGCGACATGACGCATATCGTGCCATACGGTATAAAATAACCTTGCCAGGAGTAAATCCATGAAGATATTAAACGTTTACAGATCCGAGCCGGATACAACCGTAAAAAAACTGGTTGAAATTGTCACCCGTGACAGAGAATCCGACACCTTTAATCTTAATACCGAAACCCCGGATTATGATGCACTGGTTGATAAAATTTTTGCAGCTGATCAGACCATCTGCTGGTGGTGATTTCCGGTAGGAAAAAAAGAAATCTTACAAAAAACCCGTATGAACGTAAAGTTCATACGGGTTTTTGTTATGAAGACCTTATGAAAGACCTCCTTGGTTTTTTATAAGGAGAGCATTTGGCTGCAGGTACTTATCCCCGCACAGCACGGGGACTGATAAAAGTACCCATCAAGCAAGTACTAAAAAGAGTCCCCGACAAGCGCGCATTAAACAAAATCCCGGCTTATTTTCCGTGCATCGGGATTAAATATTCCATAATTGTGTCGTGAAGAAGCGGCCTTACTTTTTTTATAGCAACAAGGTCATCACCATAAAAAACCCGATTTGTAAAAAAGACTATGGCTATTTCCCTCTGCAGGTCGATCCAGAAAGATGTTCCTGTAAAACCAAGATGTCCAATACTGTCATCAGAAAAATATTTACCGCTACTGGATAAAAAAGCCGATGGCATATCAAAACCAAACCTCCAGTTTCCTTTGCTACTATTCAATGCTGTTCTGAGATTTTCCGAACTGTAGGAAGAAGACTGGCGCCTTCCCTTATACTGCAGCAATATATTTTCACACAAAGCTAATACCGCTTTTGCCGTGCCAAAAAGTCCGGCATGCCCGGCCACTCCTCCCAAAGCCCTGCAATTATCGTCGTGAACGACACCAGAAAGCCTTGTTTTTGACCAATTACACTCCCCTGTCCCCGCATATACTCGAAACCCTTTTTTTTGTGTACTGGCAAAAAACAGATCATTATCGAGATCAAGAGGAAGAGCAATATTTCGACGCCAATAATCATCAAGAGAGTATCCGGAAACTTTTTCTACTATTCGACCAAGAAGCATAAAACCAAGATCGCTGTATATATTTTGCGTACCGGGCTTATACATGAGATCTTCACTCAGGATCGAGGAAATGAGGGTATCCATCCTCTTGTCGCTGGACACAGATAACAGTTTTTTATAAAAGAGACGATGTGCAGGTAAACCGGAGGAGTGGGTCAAAAGATGGAATATTTTTATTTTTTTGTGTTCCGGCACACGGACTTTTAAAAAGGTATCTATATTTTCCTCAATTTTAATTTTTTTTTCTTCTATGAGAGTAAGGAGACTAAGGGAAGTGGCCAAAGGTTTTGTAAGCGAAGCAAGATCAAAAACTGTCCGTTCATCAACCGCAGATGTGTTCTTTCCTTCTCCAGTATATCCATAATGTAAAAGAGCACCTTCCTTCACCTTTTCATTTATCCTGATGTAACCAACGGAACAACCCGTAAAAACTCGGTTTTTCAAGGCCAAAGTAAGAAGCATATCAAGTCTTTCATGGCAAATATCAGCTGTTCTTTTTTCCATTTCTTATTTTCATTATTCTATTGAAATTTTTAGCTATTTTTACTAGATTACAGCCCAGTGAAAAGGCTATCAAACCTTTAATTTTTCGTTAAAATTTGATATTCTCATAAAGACAGATTTATCTCTTTCAACACCGTTTTCAACAGACATTACACAGTCTATTGTTCATTGTTTATGGAAAAGGTGTTTACAGTACTGTTCATAACTTTTTATCAACAGAAAAAAAAAGAAATAACCCTTTTCGTTGTTTAAATAATTTTCATATATTCTAGTCTATTAGATACCATATAAACATCTTAGTCATCTTAATAATAATAAATATAAATATATACTAAGGATATGCCAAAAGGAGTTCCTTAATGTCACTTAACTGTACAATAAGCAAAACCGACCTGCTTGAAGGTCTCAATAGTCTGCAAAATATAACCAATAAGAAGGGAACGTTAGCCATTCTATCCAACGTTCTTATCAGTACTGTAAATGGTGGCCTCAGCCTGACCGGAACAGATCTGGAAGTTGGTTTGCGGCTCTTTGTTCCAGCGGAGATCCGCGATGAAGGTTCTTTAACCTTACCTTCCAAGAAAATTTTCGAAATAGTGAGGGAATCCGGATCTGAGTCCATAAGTATTGAAGAGACCGAAAATAGCTGGGTCATTATTAAGGCCGGATTGAGTACCTATAATCTTGCCGGCATGCCCAACGATGAATTTCCCGAATTTCCCGATTATGAAGAAGATGCATTTGTCTCTTTTCAAAGTTACATTTTTCTAGAGCTGATAGAAAAAGTTATCTATTCAATAGCCAACGAGCAGGAGAACATCTACTCGCTCACCTCAGTTCTCTTTGAAAAGGAAAAAATTGGCGAAACCTCTTTTCTTAAAATGGTCTCGTCTGATGGACATAGACTCTCTATTATGAAAAAAGATGTGGCTGTAGATCTGGAACAGCTTCATCTCAATGAGGTAACCCTCATTCCTAAAAAAGGGATTCAGGAATGGAAAAAATTCTGTGAAGGAAGAGACAATATTGAGGTTTCTTTTGAAGCAAAACAGCTGGTGCTTCGTGATGATCAAGCGGTTATGGTTATTCGTCTGAAAAACGGTGAATTTCCACAATATTCTGCCATTATCGATTCTATTCAACTGACTCATTGTCTGAAAATAAATAGAATTCCTTTTCTGGAGTCTCTGAAAAGGATCAATTTATTCACAGAAGATATTTTTCATACCATCCAGCTGAAAATAGAATCAGACAAAATGATTCTGTCATCACAAAATGCCGATCTGGGTAATGCCAAAGATGAACAGAATATAGTGTACAGCGGCGAACCGCTTATTCTAGGCTTTAACTGTCGATACTTTATTGAAACCCTGCAGGTGATGGAATGTGAGACAGTTGAGGCTTACATAAATTCAAACAGCAGTCCTTGCCTCATGAAATCAGAGGAAGATAAAGGGTTTATCAGTATAATCATGCCGATGCAGTTATAATATCCGCTCATATGTTGAGTTCTCACGTAAAGTTAACTTGTAAAAAATCAAAGTGAACCACAGAGATGGCTAGGTAAAAAGCTTGCTATGCAAGACGTAGATTTCTGATTGGTTTCCGACTATACAAGTAGTATGTTAGGATCCAGTCAAAAAATACGCCTTTAAGGATTTGCCTTTTTTGTACAACGAAGGAAATTAACTTTTTACGACGCCGTCATATAAAAGGAATGAGTGTGACAGAAACAAATAATAGTTACGATGCACAACAGATACAGGTTCTGGATGGTCTTGAGGCAGTACGCAAAAGACCTTCTATGTATATTGGAAATACAGGTGAAGAGGGTCTGCACCATCTCATCTGGGAAATTGTTGATAATAGTATAGATGAAGCTTTAGCAGGCTATTGCAGCCGGATAACAGTCACTATTCATGAGGATAATTCCGTTTCCGTCGAAGACGATGGACGTGGAATTCCAGTAGATAAGCATCCGACCGAGAATATGACGGCTCTTGAACTGGTCATGACTACTTTGCACGCCGGTGGTAAGTTTGACCATTCAAGTTATAAGGTCTCCGGTGGTCTCCATGGGGTTGGTGTCTCGGTGGTAAACGCACTGTCGGTTGAAACAATAGCGGAAATACGCCGAAATGGAAAAATATATCAACAAACCTATAAATACGGTGATAGAACCGGTGAGTTGCAGATAACCGGGGAAAGTGAGAAAACCGGCACAAAAATCACTTTTACAGCGGACCCTGGTATATTTACTGAAACAGTCTCTTACAACTATGAAACTGTAAAAAGTAGATTGCGTGAACTCAGTTTTCTCAATAAAGGACTGCGTATCTATTTAAAAGACGAGCGGAGTGGTGAAGAGGATAAATTTCATGCTTCTGGAGGTATTGTTTCTTATGTGGAATACCTCAATCGTAAAAGAACAACCGTCTTTGATCCACCTATTTTTATCGCTGCTGCCAAGGATGGTGTGGAGGTGGAAATATCTCTGCAACACTATGATGGATACTCAGAAAGACTTTATTCTTTTGTCAATAACATTAATACCCGTGAAGGCGGCAGCCATGTTGCCGGGTTTAGAGCAGCGTTGACCAGATGTATCAATAAGTACGCCAACGATGATATGATCCCGAAAAATATGCGGGAAAAAATGGGTGGAGACGATGTACGGGAAGGCCTTACCTGTGTCATTTCTGTTCGGGTACCTAACCCACAATTTGAAGGACAGACTAAAACCAAACTTGGCAACAGTGAAGTAAAATCGATTGTTGAATCGGTCTGTACTGAAAAATTGACGCTCTTTCTGGAACAAAATCCTGGAGTGGCCAAGAAAATTCTGTCCAAGGTAGTCGATGCCGCAAGAGCCAGAGAAGCCGCGAAGAGAGCCAGGGATTTGTCGCGAAAAAAAGGCTCAACAAGCATGATGATGGCGGGAAAACTTGCTGAATGTCAGGAAAAAGATCCGGCAAAGCGAGAAATATTCATCGTCGAGGGGGATTCGGCTGGTGGTTCGGCTAAACAGGGTAGAGATAGATCTAACCAAGCCATTTTGCCGCTTCGAGGAAAAATTCTTAATGTCGAAAAAGCCAGATTTGATCGCATTCTCGGTAGTGAAGAAATAAAACATCTTATTGGTGCCCTTGGCTGCGGTATAGGCAAAGATGAATTTTCCCTGGAAAAACTAAGATACCATAAAATTATAATAATGACCGATGCCGATGTTGATGGTGCTCATATCCGGACTCTGTTGCTCACTTTTTTGTACCGGCAGATGGCACCTCTGGTCGAAGGTGGCTTCGTTTATATAGGTCAACCTCCCCTGTTCCGTTTGGGAAAAGGCAAAAAAGAACAGTATTTTCTCAACGAAAATAATCTCAACAGCCATCTTTTTACCCAGGCTAGTCAAAATTTAAAATTAGAGCTGTCCGACGCGGAAAAAAGTTCCATTGAAGGTCCCTTATTTATAGAATTGCTGGAAAAATTGTCTATATACCAAAGGATTATGTTGTTCATGCATAGAATGGACATATGGGAGGATATGCTTTATTTTCTCCTCGACAACGCTATAAAATCAGCAGATCAGTTTAAAGATGAATCCTTTGTCAGAAATCTGAAACAAAAACTCCCTGAAGACAAATTCATTCTCGGTGATATCCGTTCATGCCGATGGCGACCTGACTGTTATGAATTTGATATTGCTGTACGTGGCCAGGTCCAGATAATGATGACCCTTGGCCCGCAGATACCGCTCATCAGTGAATACAGGGCTGCTCTGAATCTTTTTCCGACCATTCATCAGTATCTTCAAACCGGTTTCACTATTATCTATACCGGGGCAGCCAAACAGGAAAAAGAGATTCCAGCTGCTAACTGGAGCGAGATGCTGAAAATAATTAGAGATGAATCTTTTAAAGGAAGTCATCTTCAACGTTACAAAGGCCTTGGTGAAATGAACCCGGAACAGCTCTGGGATACCACCATGAATCCTGAAAACAGGACACTCATGCAGGTGACAATCGACGATGCTGAGCAGGCTGACGATATTTTTACTACATTGATGGGTGATAAGGTAGAACCCAGACGGGAATTTATCCAAACCCATGCATTGGAAGTGACCGACCTGGATATCTAATCCAGGTAATGGAGAGCAAGCCGGGATACGCACCTGCTATAAATTATTTTCCTGCGATAAACACGAAAATAACAGCTAAGGTAGTAGCAGCCTACAAGGGGGTATACGTGCTTTTCGCAGATTATTTTTCTTGTTTTTTATGAACGAAAATAATCTGTAAGGCACTAACCTGATACATGGGTCATATAATGGTGCCCATTTCCAATCAAGTTAATAAAAAAGCAGACATTCACTTATGAGTACAGATACTGAAAAAAGCGGTGAGCAATTTACGACAATTTCCATAGAAAAAGAGTTACAGAAATCCTATCTCGAATATGCCATGAGTGTCATCGTCGGCCGTGCTCTGCCAGACGTTCGCGATGGTTTGAAACCGGTACATAGACGAGCTCTTTTTGCCATGCGGGAACTGGGAGTCCATTTTAATCGTCCCTACGTCAAATCGGCCAGAATTGTCGGTGATGTTATAGGTAAGTACCATCCCCATGGTGATACCGCCGCCTATGACACTATAGTGCGAATGGCTCAGGATTTTTCTCTCAGGTATCCGCTCGTTGATGGACAGGGCAACTTCGGTTCAATGGACGGTGATTCTCCTGCGGCTATGCGATATACCGAAGCGAGAATGACCAGAATAGACCGGGAAATAATCAACGATCTCGACAAAGAAACGGTTGACTGGATTCCTAACTACGACAACTCCCTGAACGAACCAGCGGTCATGCCGAGTAAGATCCCTAATTTATTAATTAATGGATCTTCGGGCATTGCTGTAGGCATGGCGACAAATATTCCGCCGCATAACATAACCGAGGTTTTAGATGCCCTTCTCACCATGGTTGATGATACGAATATTACTGTCCATGAGATAATGTCCATCATCACCGGTCCTGATTTTCCCACCGGCGGCCAGATTTGCGGCAGGGCCGGAATCAGAGAGGCTTATGAGACAGGTAAAGGCATCATTGTTATACGGGCACTCACCCATATAGAAAAGATAAAAGAGGGCAAAAGAGAAGCCATCATTGTCACGGAAGTGCCCTACCAGGTAAATAAAGCTAACCTGGTCGAAAAGATTGCTGAGTTGGTTAAAGACAAAAAAATAAATTCCATCTCCGAAGTCCGTGATGAATCGGACCGGCATGGTCTGCGTATTGTTATTGAACTGAAAAAGGATGAGATTGCCGACATAGTTATCAACCAGCTCAATTCGATGACCCAGATGCAGAAGTCATTCGGCATCATCTTACTGGCAATCGTCAATAACAAGCCTGAAATACTCAATATAAAACAGATACTTGAACATTTTATTGTCCATCGAAAAGTTGTCATTTATCGCCGAACCGCCTTTGAACTGAGAAAAGCCCAAGAGAAAGCTCATATCCTGGAAGGGCTAAAAATAGCCCTGGACAATCTCGATGATGTGGTCGCCCTTATCAGGGCTTCGAATAGTCCGCAGGAAGCTAAAGACGAATTAATTCGGCGATATTCCCTCAGTGAGATCCAGGCGCAGACAATTCTCGATATGCGATTGCAGAGATTGACCGGACTGGAAAGGGAAAAAATTGTCCGGGATTATGAAGAAATAATGGAGGAAATTAAAAAATTAACAGAGATTCTTGCTGACCAACATCTGGTTATGCAGATCATCAAGGATGAATTTACCGAGCTAAAGGAACAATATGGCGATGATCGTCGCACGGAAATAATTGACGCTACCGATGAAATTCTTCCTGAAGATATGATTACTCCTGAAGATATGGCGGTTACTGTAACCCACTCAGGGTATATCAAAAGAAATCCGGTCTCGCTCTATCGCTCACAGAACAGGGGGGGGAAAGGAGTCACCGGGGTTAAAAACACTGAAGAGGATTTTGTTTCCGATCTGTATGTTGCCTCGACCCTGGATATTTTTCTGTTTTTCACCAACCAGGGTAAGGTCTTCTGGAGAAAGGTGTATATGTTGCCGTCTGCTAGCAGAACAGCCAGAGGAAAGGCAATAGTCAATCTGCTCAACTTGGCAGAAGACGAAAAACTTGCCGCAATTCTGCCTATTGTCAGCTTTGATGATGAATCAAATGAAAAAACTATCCTTATGGTCACTAAATCGGGCCGAATTAAGAAGACCAGTTTGCAGGAATTCAGCCGGCCGCTGCGCAAAGGTAAAAGGGCCCTGACGATAAACGAGGGGGATGAAATAATAGCTGCCCATGTTCTTCATGGTGATGATACTATCCTGCTCGTTACCAAAAAAGGTATGTGTATTCACTTTGCAGAATCCGATATACGGACAATGGGCAGAACCGCAGCCGGGGTAAGGGGTATCAGGCTTGGTGCTGATGACATTGTGGTCAGCGCGATCGTCATTAATTCGAATAACTCGGTTCTTATCGCTACTGAAAACGGCTTTGGCAAAAGAAGTCCAATAGAAGAATATCGGCTACAGAAACGTGGTGGTAAGGGAGTAAGAGGAATTAAGAGAAGTGAGAGAAACGGCGATGTAATTGCCGCCAAGCAAGTAGATGACGAGGAAGAGGTCATTCTCATTGCTGATTCCGGTAAAATGATCCGCATGGACCTGAGTACAATCAGGGTTATTGGCCGAAGTACCCAGGGAGTAAAACTTATTAATCTAGAAGAAAATGAAAGGGTTGTTAGTCTCGACAGTGTAGCCAAGGACACCAGCAGTTATGAGGATGAAGAATTAGTCGATGATGAAAACATTACCGAATTAAGTAAAAGTGATGAAATAGAACCAGGTACTGATGAAGAATAATTTTACTGGCGCTAAAATTGCTGTAATAGGAGCAGGTTCCTGGGGTACCGCACTGGCGGTGCTCCTGGCCGGGAAAGGGTCTGCCGTTTATTTATGGGGGCATAACAACGAACATGTAGACAAACTTATCAGCGACAGGGAAAATAAAAAATACCTGCCTGGTAGTGTTTTTCCAGCAAATCTCCTACCGGTGCACCAGTTACAGCAGGCAGTAGAAAATGCCCCCATAATTGTCATGGCGGTACCTTCTCATGCGTATCGCCGGGTATTTGAGCTAATGGTGCCTTTTCTCAGCCGGAATTGCCGAATTCTTTCTGCAGTAAAAGGCATAGAAAACACAACGCTTATGACCATGACCCAAGTCATGGCCGAAATATTAGTTGAACATAAACAAGAGGAAAAAAATATCCAGCTGGGTGTTTTATCCGGACCTTCATTTGCGAAGGAAGTGGCAGTAAAAGTGCCGACTGCGGTTACTATTGGCTTCGATGATTTAGCTGTCGCAAAAGAAATGCAACAGGTATTTGTAACTGACTTTTTTCGGGTGTACGCCAGTCGCGATATTATTGGTCTTGAAATAAGTGCGGCTCTTAAAAATATAATAGCCATAGCAGCGGGAGTATGCGACGGACTTGGCTATGGGCTGAACACCCGGGCAGCACTAATAACCCGAGGACTGGCAGAAATACAAAGACTTGGAGCAGCTATGCATGCCGAGGCCGCAACTTTTGCCGGTTTAAGCGGGCTCGGTGATCTCCTGCTCACCTGTACTGGTGATCTCAGCAGAAACAGAACTGTTGGATTAAAACTCGGTAAAGGCCAAAGTCTCGATCAGATTACCAGCGAGATGGAAATGGTAGCTGAAGGAATAAAATCCACCCGTTCGGCATATCATCTCGCCCAGAAAATGAAAATAGAAATGCCCATTCTTGAGCAGGTCTATAACATACTCTACCAGGGAAAGAACTGTTCAGAAGCGGTAAAAGACCTCTTAGCCAGGGAATTAAAAGTGGAGTGACGGCTTTTTACTTTTAGTACCTTATTCAGTACAAATTTGCAGGGAATAAGGTACTCTTTTTCTTCCCGTCTGCCGGGGTTTATCTGCTACATCTCATCCGACCAATCTTTATTTTCAAACTGACTATGATCCGGTTTTGCAGGCTTTTCTTCCCGCAAGCGCTGATCCAGCCATTTCTTGATCATTTCTGCTTCGGCTTTGACTTCGGCTAAAGCTTTGCCCCGATGGCTTATTTTATTCTTTTCAGCCATAGACAGTTCGGCAAAAGTTTTGTCCAGTTCTTCAAAATAGAAGAGTGGATCATAGCCAAAACCGTTGTCTCCCCTCTTCTCATCAATGATGACTCCGTCGCATCTTCCCTCATACGTCAAAGCCGGTCCGGAAGGTACTGCGATAGAAAGGACGCATTGAAAATGAGCCCGCCTGTTCTTCTGCCCTTGCAGGGCCTTTATTAGTTTTTCGCAATTCTCATCGTCGGTGGCATTTTCTCCGGCATACCGAGCTGAATAAACACCAGGTTCCCCATTGAGGGCTTCGACAACCAGACCTGAATCGTCAGCTATTGCCGGAAGACCAAGGACCTTGGCTGTATGAATGGCTTTTTTATAGGCATTTTCATCAAAGGAATCGCCATCTTCGATAGCCTCAGGTATCGGCCCAAAATCATCGAGAGAGCGTATTTCAAGCTGGAGATCTTTGAGTATTTCACGAAATTCACGAAGTTTATTCTTGTTGCGAGTAGCAACAACCAAAATGGGAAGCATAAATATTACCTCATAACCGGAAAAATAAAATCAGCCTTTGCGTAGGCTTTTATCGTAACGTTCCTGTTCACTGTAAACACAACCACAGTACGGTTGTCGATACATCTCGCGTTCTTTCGATTCGTCGATACCGTACTGCCATCCTTCTCTAAAATCTTTATAATAAAACGAAATGTTATATTTGGCCGACAATTGTTCACATAAAGATATTATTTTGGAATGTCCCTGATATTTGCTATAGAGTAAGGTTGTCGTAAAAGCATCGAATCCTTTATCCCGTGCGAGTGATGCCGTTTGTTCAAGGCGCATGCTATAGCAGATGGAGCATCTTTGTTGTTCATAAAAGGCAACTTTGCGCACGAATTCAATAAGACCATACTTGTTCTCGACTATAAGCGGAAGTTTGGTCTCTTTGGCGTAGTCCTGCAAGGTTACAAGTCGGCGCCGAAATTCCTTAAAAGGATGGATGTTTGGATTAAAAAAATGGCCTGTTACCGAGGCACCCTCTTCACGTAATACGGTGAGAGGATAAATGGTACAGGGACCGCAGCAAACATGGAGTAATACACGCATTGGCTTCAGATTTTATAATTTTTTGGGTCAATATTATATTGGTGAATTTTGTAATTGATAATTCGCAAACTCGTGTCCATATCTTTGGCTGTCTTGGTTTGATTGCCTTTGTTTCGTTTTAACCCTTCTATAATGAGTTCTTTTTCAAAATTTTCAACTGCCACCGTCAAAGAATAAGGATTTTCTCTCTTCGACAATTCCGAGGTCTGAAGGGTTGGCGGGAGATGGATTCCCTTTATAGTATCTCCGTCACAGATTATAACCGCACGTTCAATGCAGTTCTGCAATTCCCGGACATTGCCGGGCCAATGATACTGAATGAGCATATCAATTGCAGAAGTAGATATCCTTCTAATATTTTTTTTATTCTCCCTGGCATATTTGTCCAGAAAAAACTCTGCTATAAGTAGAATATCGGTTCGTCGTTCGCGGAGCGGAGGCATATAGACAGGGAAGACATTCAGGCGGTAATACAAGTCTTCACGAAAACTTTTGTCGGCAACGGCATTTTCAAGATCCCTGTTCGTTGCGGCAACGAGACGAACATCACAGGTAAGTTGTTTGGTTGACCCTAACCGCTGGAACGTTCTTTCCTGAACGACGTTAAGTAATTTTACCTGCACTGAATTACTTATCTCGCCAATTTCATCAAGAAAGAGAGTTCCCCCTTCTGCCTGCTCGAACCGGCCTATTTTTCGATCAGTTGCCCCGGTAAAAGCGCCTCTTTCATGGCCAAACAGCTCGGATTCCAGCAATGTTTCTGGAAGTGCCGAACAGTTGACTACCACAAAAGGTTTTGCTCTTCTTTTTCCATTATAGTGCAAGGCTTTAGCCACAAGGGTTTTACCCGTTCCTGATTCTCCACGGAGAAGAACAGTCGCATTGGAATCAACCACCCTATGGATCATCTCGTAAACATCCTGCATCCGGCTCGAATTGCCTATGATATCGTTTATTTTGTTCTTTTCAGAAAGCTCTCTTTTTAGTTTTAGATTTTCCGTATACAGTTCTTCAGTTTCTCTGTTAACCTTCTGGATCCGAACCACCGTCTGGGCAATAATACTGGAAAGAACCGTCAGATATTGCAGATCTGTATTTGCCTGTTCACCTATGCCATCTTGGTAATATCGATCTATACTGAGTGCTCCTATCACATTATGACCATCTTGGACGGGCACACAAAGAAAAGACCGCTTTTGTTCTGAGACATTTCCCCGAGCTCTTGTCCTGTTCAAAAAAAGTGGCTCTTCAGATATTTGCGGAACGATGATAGGTTGTCCGGAAGAAACTACCCTGCCGGTTATTCCTTCACCTATCTTGTATTTTCCTCTATTTCGACCTTCAGCAGTCAAGCCATGAGCCACTTCTATCTCCAATTTTCCGGTGGACGGATTAACTATTGTTACAGTTCCGTTTTCCATTGCTTTCATTTCGGAGAGTATCTGCATTGTTTTTTCGAGACAATCGCGAAGATCCAGGGAAGAAGCAAGCTGTTTGGTAATTTCGTAGAGGGCAGTTAGATCTTCTAACTGTCTTGTAATATCACGAGTAGGAGGCATATTAATATAGAAAATTGTTGGGTAGATAGGTACGTTGACAACTATTTTTGCAGGATAATAACAAAACAAAAGTAATTTATCGAATCTTTATTACAAAAATGTGTAAAACAGCAGGCAAGATCATTTTTTCGAATGCATATTGTTGACATAAATATATGCAAATGGTACAAAGTGCTCCACGGAGGAATGGCCGAGTGGTTTAAGGCGGCGGTCTTGAAAACCGTTGTACGAAAGTACCGTGGGTTCGAATCCTACT
>CBDTUM010000026.1:0-37712 GCA_965363495.1 uncultured Desulfopila sp. | reverse complement strand
TTCCCCAAGGACCGCGGCAAACTACTTGATTGACTGGGGGGCGTCAAGTAGAAAAATCAAATTATAAAAAATAGTATGGTGATCTGGTATTATGAGCTATTATGTGGCAAAAATTGTGATAAATGCATTGATTAATGCAATAAAAGAGAGGAATTCTCGCCAAGACGATTATCCTGCCGCTCCAGCTATCTCTCCTTAATTCTGTCTTTTAAGAAACCAATGGAAAATAAAAAAACTTTGCTCAAAGCTCTACCCAAAGTAGATGAATGCATAGCTCTACTGAGGAGTGAATCACCCTCCGACGTTCCGGTCGACATAATTAAGTTGGTTGTGCAACGCTCCATTGATCTGGAACGTGAAAAAATACTTCGCGAAGATCCTGAATGCGAAGAGGTAACCATTGATTCATGGATGAGAATATTTCAGGAGAATTTAGCCCAAAAACTCATCCCTCATTTTAAAAGAGTGATCAACGGCACGGGTGTTGTCATTCATACCAATCTGGGAAGATCGATACTCTCGCAAAAGACTACCGACAGCCTTGTACAGGCGGGTGGCTATTATTCGAATCTGGAATTTAATCTTGAATCCGGCAAAAGAGGGAGTCGTTATAGTCTGGTTGAGGATATTATCTGTGAATTAACTGGCGCTGAAGCAGCTCTGGTGGTCAATAATAATGCAGCTGCCGTCTTAATTGCTCTTGATACACTTGCTAAAAATAAAGAAGTTGTTGTTTCTCGTGGCCAACTTGTAGAAATTGGCGGATCGTTTCGTATTCCCGATGTTATGGAAAGAAGTGGCGCTGTTTTAAAAGAAGTAGGCGCGACCAATAGGACTCATTTGTATGATTATCAAAGGGCTATTAATGAAAATACAGCCTTATTGTTGCGGGTCCATACCTCTAATTTTCGTATCATCGGTTTTACCTCCGAGGTGTCTGCACAAGAAATGGTTAAGCTTGCCCGGGAAAATAATCTGGCGACTATGGAGGATCTTGGCAGCGGCAGTTTCATCGATCTTTCTCAGTTTGGTTTTCCCAAAGAACCGACTGTTCAGGAAATTGTCAAAGCCGGAGTTGATGTTGTCACTTTCAGTGGCGATAAACTGCTTGGTGGTCCGCAGGCAGGAATAATTGTCGGTAAAAAAAGTGTTATTGCAGCTATTAAGCGAAATCCCTTAAATAGAGCACTGCGTATTGATAAATTCACCCTTTCCTCCCTGGAAAGTGTTCTCCGCGAATATTTTGATTTCTCCCAGGCGCTCAAAAACATTCCGACTCTGGCAATGTTGACCATTCCCGTAGAAGATCTCAAGAAACGAGCTCGAAAGATTCAAGGACAGCTCAAAAAGAAGATTGCCGGTCATTGTACAATAGAGATTGTACCAACTATTTCCCGGGTTGGGGGAGGGGCTCTGCCCGAGACCGGTATTGAGAGTTGGGCTGTTGATCTTGCTCCGTTAGACATGAAGCTCAGTGTTTTCAAAAAACAATTAAGAAAACTTGCCATTCCAATTATTGGCCGAATCGAAAATGAACGATTCCTTTTGGATGTTCGCACGGTTCAGGATCGTGAAATTCCCGATCTGGTTGGCCTGTTAACCGATTTTTTTGTTAGTGTCAGTGCAGAAAAAGGGGGACTCAATGGTTGAATCATTTCCGACCCTGGTCGATAACAGTAAGCTTGCGGTTGAAGATTTTTCCAGATTTTCAATGAGTTATGCTGAAATACTGAAAAAATATCTGCCTACGGCCAATCAAATTACCTTTGCTTTCACTGCCGGCCAGGCGGAAAAACATTTGCCAGAACATATCCCAGCATCTGAGTTGCTGCCTCTTTTTATACAGATAAAAGAGGGTGTCGTTGCCTTTGGCACTTGTGCTGAAAACTTGCTGCTGCCGTTCACAGCTAAAGATGGAAAGATAATTGTAGCAATTATTTCCGGTGCTGATCCACTTTTCTTACAAAAAGTCAGTGAAGATTGGTTGCTGGAGATTAAAGAAAAAGTTGAGCGAGAATTTCTTCTGGTAAAGCAGTCTCGAGTTGAAGGCCACACGGGGTTACTGAATATAGCAAATCTCTATTCTTTGCTGGATAGGTATGGAGCGAATGAAGGCTTGGGTCTCATCCTTGTGGAGCTGATCCCGAAAAGGGCATCTTTTCAATATGCTGTGCGGTACGCCCAAAAAAACGCAACACTTCTTGCTGATTTTATGCCGACAGGCTCGGTCCTGCATTCTCTTGGACAATCCACTTTCGCTCTTGTTCTGCCGCAGAACTTTGCAGGGAAAAGCCCCGAGGTTGAGCGAGCTCTGGTGCGGTATCTGAAAAAAGAAGGATGCCATAGAGTGTATATTGGTTCCAGCTATTCTAAAATTCAGCAAGAAAGTGGTAAGCAAAGCCTCTCTGGCAGACAACTGCTGGATGAAGCCTGGACCGCCCTCAATCATGCTGCCAGACGTGGACCGTTTAGTTTTTGTGATTTTGGTCAACTAGCCCACCCGGAAAAACATCCGCTCGCGCCTCCTGACCGGAACATAGTCCGTCGGCTGAGCAGGTTGTGGGCTTCGTCGGATAATTTTTGTCTGGTACAATTTCGCAGTGATAATGACACTTGTTCCGCCAGCAGTGCAGTGGCAGCCCATATTGATCAAGGAACTGTGCTCCTGGATGGTACTGCGGTCTTTGTTTATCTGGATAGAGCCATGGCGAGTGAAGCACTGCAATGGGCACAAAAAGTGATCAGCCAGGTCGATAGTCTGGAAGCGAACATCCATGTTTCCGCCGGAGTGAGCAGTTATCCTTACTGTGGTTTTAGAAAATCTGAGCTGGTTTTGAACTGCCGGAAAGCTCTGCTGCATGCCGCATTTTACGGCATATCAAGTGCTGCAGTCTTTGATGCGGTGAGTTTGAACATCAGCGGTGATATTTACTTTGGCGACGGTGATCTGGCCAAATCGGTAAAGGAATACCAAAGAGGATTAAAATGCGACGAACGGGACGTCAATCTGCATAATAGTCTGGGCGTTGCTCTGGCCATGATGAATAAGCTTTCTCCTGCTCTACTGAGTTTCAAAAGGGGACTGGCGCTCGATTGCAACAATTTCATGGCTCTCTATAATCTTGGTTTGGGAGAACAGGCCCAAAAACGGAAGACCGAAGCATTGGCTTATCTGGAAAAAGCCTTGCAGTATCATAATCAGGAAGAAGGTGGGGCAGAGCTTGTCAACGATCTTACCTTGCAACTTGGCATACTTTCCTGTGAAATCGGTAAGTATCCGGCTTCTCTTGCGTATCTCGTTCCATGGCTGCAGGAAAATAAGGAATCTCCAAGTGCGGGGCGGGTTCATTATTACCTCGGTGAGGCATACCATGGTCTGCAAGATAATCGAAATGCCATGGCGGCATTGCAACGGGCATTGCGATTTGATGGGACGGACGACAGGGCCATGAGTCTTCTTGGGCGAGTCTATCTGGAAGAGGGTGAAGGAGATCAGATTGCGTTGACCCTCTGCCGTAAGAGTGTTGAATTTGAGCCTTCCAACCTGCGTTATATGCTGAATCTTGCAGAAGTATTGCTGCAATGCGGATTACTTCCCGAAGCGCGCGAAAATCTCTACCGTTGCCTGAAAAACCGAGAGTGCAAAACAGAAGCTCAACTTTTTCTGGGCAAGAGTTACGCTTATGAAGGTCAGTTTCGGCGGGCTAAAAACTGGTTTACCAAAGTAATCATGCAGAAAAAAAATCGTCGGGAGCTTAAAGGGGCGGCAGAGCAGGAATTAAAAAAAATTAATAGTAATAATCTAATATAAACAGTGAATATATGAGTTCTATAAAGAATGGCAGTTTAATCAGAGAACCCAAATATGTTCTTGATAACACAGTTGTTGGTGACTCATGGCGGATGTTTAGAATAATGTCCGAGTTTGTTGACGGGTTTGATGCGATGTCGGCAATTCATGTGCCGGCGGTGACTATCTATGGTTCGGCGCGAACCGCAGTGGACCATAAATATTATCTTCTCGCCGAAAAAATTGCGGCAGGTCTGGCACATGCCGGGTACTGCGTCATAACCGGCGGCGGGCCAGGTGTCATGGAAGCGGCCAACAAAGGAGCTGCCGAAGCTGGTGGCGTGTCGGTCGGATTAAATATTGATCTGCCCCATGAACAAGCACCCAATACCTTTACGAATTTCCCTCTAAATTTCAAATATTTTTTTGTGAGAAAAGTACTTTTCATGAAGTATTCTACTGCTTTTATCTGTATGCCGGGTGGTTTTGGCTCTCTTGATGAACTTTTTGAAGCATTGACACTTATTCAAACTGAGAGAATCAAGCCTTTTCCGATAGTTCTGGTCGGAAGTGAATTTTGGACTGGACTTGTTGACTGGATAAAAGATAAACTTCTGGGGAGTGGCAATATCAGTCCTGAAGACCTCTCGCTGTTCAGGGTTCTTGATGATGCCGATGAGATTGTAAATTACTTAAAAGCGACAATAAAAACATAATTGGCATTCAATATGTTTTTTTGTTTTTAACTGGAATTCGGGGTGATAAATGGCGCAAATAGATGGCTTTTTCAAATTAATGAACGATGAGGGGGCATCCGATCTGCACATGGTGTCAGGTCAGCAACCACTGCTGCGTATACGTGGTGATATAGAGCGCGTGAAGTTTAAGAAGTTGGGCAATGACGAGCTTCGAGCCATGCTCTACGAAATTTGTCCCGAAGAAAAAATTAAGGTCTTTGAAGAGACCGGGGATATTGATTTTGGTTATGAAATCCCCGGGCTTGCCCGTTATCGGTGCAACTATTTCCAGCAAAAAAATGGCATTGGCTCTGTATTTCGTGAAATTCCCAGTGAGATAATGACCGTAGAACAACTTGGTCTGCCCTCGGTTATCTCACGTCTGGCGTACCTGCCCAAAGGGCTCGTCCTGGTGACCGGGCCAACCGGTTCGGGTAAATCGACGACTCTGGCGGCAATTATTGATGAGTGCAACAAATCCCGCAAAGACCATATCCTGACCATTGAAGACCCAGTTGAATTTGTTCATAAGAGTCAGAAGTGCATCATCAACCATCGGGAAGTAGGAACACATACCAACAGCTTTACTGCGGCTCTTCGCGGGGCTCTGCGTGAAGACCCTGATATAATAATGGTCGGTGAGATGCGCGATCTTGAAACTATTGCCCTGGCTATGGAGGCAGCCATGACCGGCCATTTAGTGTTCGGAACCCTCCATACTATTAATGCCATGAAAACAGTCGACCGTATTATTGAAATATTCCCGGCCAATCAGCAGGGACAGGTACGATCGACGTTGGCCGACGCACTCAAAGCAGTTGTCTCGCAAACACTGTTTAAACGAACAGATGTTAAAGGAAGGTGTGCTGCTCTCGAGATTCTCATTGCTACGCCTGCGGTGCGAAACCTTATTCGCGATGCCAAAACTTTTCAAATTCTCTCGTCCATGCAGACCGGTAAAAAATACGGGATGCAGACCCTCGACGATGCAATTATGATTTTGCTCGAAAAGAAGATGATCAGCGCAGATGACGCGTATTCCAATTCCGTAGAAAAAGCCAGGTTTCTCAAATTCTTAAAGAAAGCTCCCTCAGATTTCACGGAGGTGTGAAGGTTTTTTCGTCGAGTAGAATGGGGGAGTAGGAGAAAAGAGGATTGCCCTCTTTTCTCTTGTATCCGTAAAGCTGATAACCATTCTTTCTGCCAATAATTTGTAAAGTCCCCATGTCGGAGGTAGTAAAAAGATCGATCTGCTGTTTGTCGCACTCTTTGGCCAGGCCTTTATGGGGGAAAAATCCTTTTGAGGACCGGCCAGCAGAAACCAGCAGATACTTTGGGTCGACAGCCGTCAGGAATTGGCTCGAATTTGAGGTAATTGATCCATGATGTGGGGAAAGCAGGATATCTGCTGCCACATCAAAACCCTCTGCCACCAGCAAGTGTTCTCTGTTTCTGCCGATATCTCCGGGAAAAAGAGCGCAAAGCTGTTCTGTACATGCTTTGAGGATAAGGCCGCTATTGCCGCTATTGCGCGATCCATTGTTTTCCGAAGTATTTTCCTGATCTGCAAGGTTCGTCACGCATATCAGGGATTCTTCTGCCTCCAGCATACGATCATTTGCCCGAGGGATAAAAAGATCCAGCCCCTGCTGTTCAGCCAGGTGTATCAGTCGCTTGAAATTTCCATCGTGCCCCTCGGTATCTCGCACCCATAATGTCTTTGGCGAAAAATGTCTGATAATAAACTCCAGGCCGTTGTAGTGGTCGGCGTCGGGGTGGGTAATGGCGATAGCATCGATCTTGCGTATCCCCCTTTTCCATAAGAAAGGTGCAATGATGCGTTCGCCTACGGTTGTTGCCGTAAAAGACGAGCCTCCACCATCGATAAGCACTCGAAAACCTGACGGATATTCGAGTAGGGTAGCGCTCCCCTGGCCTACATCGAGATATGTGATATGAAAACTCCCTGTACTTTCAGCAGAATTTTGCTTTAGGGGATAGAAAAACAGCCAGAAACATCCGGCAAGAGTGATGAGGGCCGGCAACGATATCCATGCTTTTTTCCTGCTGGAATATGCAAAAACAATAAGGGCGACAAAATAGATCAAGATGAGCGAGACGGGTGGTGTCGTTAGCCAGATGGTTGAAAAAGACCAAGAGGAGAAAAATGCGGCAACATGTATTGCTGCATCCAAACCAAGTTCACCCATCTGAAGGAGAAAGGAGCTTATCTCGGGGTGGATGAAAATAAAAAAAATAGAGAGAAAGCCTGCCCCAAGACTCCAGAAACAGATGAGTGGCTCGATGATAAGATTAGCCAGGGGGCCAGCCAGGGAAAAACGGTTGAAAAAGTAGAGCGTAATAGGGAAAGTAGCCAGATTGGCCACCAAAGAGACAAGGAGACCTGCTGTTAACCAATTGACCACTTTCTGCCTGATAGATAGGGTAGAAAATTGGGCATTTTTATCGTCGAGCAGTTTTTTTAAGACCGGCAGCAAAAAAAGAATACCAGTAATTGCCGCAAAGGATAATTGAAAGGAGGCGGTAAACAACTGTAAAGGGTCAATTATAAGAATCAACAGAGCTGCAAATGCCAGCAGAGTGCTGGGAGATTTCTGTCGATTTGAGCAGATGGCGATAATGACCAGAGAGCTCATGATGACCGCCCGAAAAACCGGAGTATTCATACCGGCCAACAGGCCATAACCGAGAAGTACCGGCAGACTGAAAAAAGCCGCCCATTTTTTCACGGTGAAATTGAGGAGAAGTTTCTCAGATCGACTGAACAGCCAGAAGAAACCGGCGTATAAAAGAGTGCCGATAACGGCCATGTGTAGCCCAGAAATAGCGAGAATATGCATCGTCCCGCTGGCCTTGAAAATTTCCAGAGTGTCTTTATCCACATGACTGCGATCGCCCAGTAAAATGGCCCGGTAAATGCCACTTTTGTCTGAAGATACAGCACTGTCTATCTGTTTGCCTATCTTTGTCCTGAGTCTTTCCGGTAAATAACGCAGAGTGTTAAGCCACGAACGGGGCCTTGCTACTTTATGCAAAAAGAGCGGTGAACTGACAAAGCCGGTGATCCATATGTCTTTTCTGGCCAGGTATTGGGCATAATCGAAAACACCCGGTGTTCTGAAACTGTCCGGTCGTTTAAGCTCAGTTCGAATGGCAAGCGTATCTCCGGGAGAAAGGTTATCCGGCCAGGGGCCTTGCAGCCGTAGAAGTACTTCGCCTTGTGTGGCAATCAGTTCAGTGTCATCTTTTATTCGTAGATTTTGCGCCTTAATAATAACTAGACTGGTTCTGCCGTCATAGCCCGCCATGGTCGCCATAGTGCCGATGAGGACCACATCCGTCTTTGTCTTAATTTTATGATATATATGGTTTTTATTGATTGGCAGTTGCAGCTGTACCGAACCGTGATACCAGCCGATTGCCACGACAACTGGCATGAGCAGGCAGATGAAGAGTCGTGATCTTTTCAGAAGATGCAGGATAGCAAGAAGCGTCAGCGCACCCAACAGCGCTGTCTTACAATAAGAAGGGTATGTCGTTGCCAGGTCGATTAAAGGAGCGAGGGCAATCCCGCCAATAAAGGCGAGCGCGATGACCGGCAGAAGATGGTCGGAAATATATGACGTTGAATGTTTCACCAAATCCGGCTGATAAGCTCAAGGTGCTTCGCTATGACGCCGCGCTGTTTTTCTATGCATTGCCGGGCTGCCAGACCTTGTGCGGCTCTCATGTCCGCGGAGGTAAGCAGCCTCTTGATGAGTTCCGCTAGATCGCTCTGACCAGATACCTCAGTGGCCCCGCCGGAGCTGAGCAGGGCGTCGGCAATTTCGCTGAAATCCTGCATGTGTGGGCCAAAAATAACCGGGATTCCCATAACAGCCGGTTCAATGGGATTATGGCCACCTTGCCTAACTAGGCTCCCGCCGACAAAACCAATATCGGAAAGGGCATAAAAATGAATGAGTTCACCTATTGTATCCAGGACAAGCAGATCTGCATCTGCACCATTATTGCTTGAACGTAATGCTGTCTTAAGGCCTTGGCCTGCAGCCAGCGAGGAAATCTCCGTTGACCGGTCAGGGTCTCTTGGCGCGATAATCAGAAAAAGTTCCGGATGATCTTTTCTGAGCTGCAGGTAACAGTCGATAAGAATTTTTTCTTCTCCCGGATGGGTCGAGCCACAGATAAAGAGGATGCGGTTTTGGGGAAGAACATCCGCAGGGGGGGGGAGTTCTGGACGTGCATGTCCTGCGATGGTGTCGAACTTGAGATTTCCCAGGGTTCGCAGCTTTTCCGGCGCAATTCCCATTTTTTTCATTTTTTCACAGTCACGTTCAGTCTGCATACATAGAAAAGAAAAGCTTTGAAACATGGGGATAAAGAATGCCCGCATTCGCCGGTAACCATCCATGGATTTTTCTGAAACTCTGCCGTTCACCAGAAGTGTCGGCACTTTTTTTTGTTGCAAAAAAAGAAGAGTGTTGGGCCAGAAATCTGTTTCAACCAGGATAAAGAGGTTCGGCTGGATATATTTTATGAAAAGGGCGACTACCGGTAATATATCCAAGGGGCTGTCGATGATGTGATCGGCTGATGAGCTCAGTAGAGTGTCCGCCAATCGTTTTCCGGTGCGGGTGGTGACTGAGACAATAATCCTGCTATCGGGATATGCCTTGCGTATGCCTGCGACCAGAGGAGCGGCCGAGGTGACTTCTCCCACCGAAAGGGCGTGCAGCCATAGAGTCTGTCGTGATGCGCCATTGTGAGATGCCTTGGGCATGGCAGTTTTGCGAGCCAGTCCGAGCCCCAGGCGGGCGGGAATGCGATCGCGATATTTAGGACGGATAAGGATAAAAAGGGTGAGGAACGGTAAAAAAACAGCTAGTAAGACCAGCTGCAGAATATTATAGAGTACGAACATATTTAATGTATCCTTGGTCTGTTGCCTGGTTGCTATCTATCTTCAAGGCTACCCGATAGAAACCGTAAAAACAACTGAAAGAGCTTGCTAAAGTATATACTAAAAATTGAATTGATTAATAATCAGAGTAGATTGAGAAGTCGAAACGGGATGAAGATATGAATATTATTCTGGCAGAGGTCGGTGAAATTGTCGACAATCGATTGACACTTGTCGATCATCGAGCCAAACACATAGTGAAAGTTCTCCAGTCCGAAGTCGGTGATCGGGTACGTGTTGGCTTGATCAACGGGGCTATGGGCTGTGGAATAATTTCAGCGATGAAAAAAAAGTTCCCTTTTATTGTGAAACTTGATGTTGCCCTGCATGATCCACCACGACCGCAGCCGACGCTCGACCTTATCTTAGCGCTGCCACGACCAATTATGTTGAAGCGTATCCTCAGTCAGGTTACCGCGCTTGGAGTGGGCACAATCCATCTTATCAATGCCAATCGGGTCGAGAAAAGTTTCTGGGAGGCTGGGATTCTTCAGCCCGAAGAGTATCGCAGCCATCTCCTGCACGGCCTGGAACAGGCAGTGGATACCCGCTTACCTGAGATACGGCTTCACCCTCAATTTAAACCGTTTATTGAAGATTTATTTCCGTCTCTGGCTGTAGATTATCACCATCTTCTGCTTGCTCATCCAACGGGCGGACTGCTGCTCGGGGATGTCATTGACCGCAAGAACGGCCGAATAGTCGTGGCCGTCGGACCCGAGGGCGGTTGGGTGGAGTTCGAGGTGAAAAAATTCCAGCAACAGGGCTTTTCCTGCTGCACCATTGGGGAGAGAATCCTTAAAGTCGATACCGCAGTTATCGCCCTGCACGCAAGAATAAGCGCTTTATTGGAGGTAAAGTCGGGGCGGAGTTGAATCCTAATATGCTTTTTGAATAGTTGCGTTGGCTGCTTTAGTCTATTGCAAAACGAATACCCTGGGCGAGTGGCAAGTCCGAGCCAAAATTGATGGTTACGGTCTGTCGAGAAAGTTCATAGTGCTCCCGTCAGTATAGTATTGAAAAGAAGAAATGTTGTGTCAATGTATGCCATTTTCGAACCATTGCGTCAAGTTGCCTTGCTTGGCAGCTCAGATCTGTAACGAACCAGCGCGAGAAGGCTTGAATTTCTGCGAAACGCGTTGGCAACTCGATTTGGTTAGGATTAAACCGGATGAAAAAAGCTGACTATCTCCTTGGCGAGCTCCACGCCTATCCCCTTTACTTCCATGAGTTCGGCAAGTGTCGCTGTTTTGATGCGTTTCAGGCTGCCCATATGGCGTAATAACTGTCTTTTCTTTTCGCTACCAATACCGGGAATTTGATCCAGCTCGGAGGCAAGCGTTGCCTTGTTACGCAGTTTCCGGTGAAATGTAACGCCATAGCGGTGGGATTCATCGCGTATGCGCATGAGATAGAGCAGGATGGGGTTGTGCGAAGGGAGCATGATCGGGTTTTTCCTCTGTGGTTTATAGAGTTTTTCTCCTTCGTCCTGTTTTTCTTTGGCAATGCCAATCCAGTCTATCTGGTCGATGATGCCCAGCTCTCCGGCCACTGCTAAAGCGATGCCCAATTGGCCTTTGCCACCGTCGACGACAAAGAGATCGGGCAGATTTTTTTCTTCTTGGCCTCGCTGTAGTCTTCGTTCGAGTACTTCTTTCATCATCGCGTAGTCGTTTGGTCCCTCGACGGTTCTAATTTTATAGTGACGGAAATTACCTTTATCGGCTTCACCCCGGGTAAAGCAGACCAGAGAACCGACTGCCTGTTTGCCGCTGATATTGGAGATATCAAGACATTCAATTCGGTTAGGAGGACGATCCAGATGTAGAATTTTTTCCATAGTCTGGCTGAGATTCTGCCATGACTGTTTCTTTTTTTCTTTTTCTTCAAAGAGTTGCAGGGCATTGGCGTTGGCCATAGCGACCAGTTGTTGGCTGTCGCCTCGTTGTGGTATTTTTATTTGTACCTTTACCCTGGCGTTGTCGGTCAGGTACTCTTCGTGCAGCTCCAGATCGGCCGGCTCAAAGGGTAAAAGGATTTCTTGGGGGATAAGGCTCTCCGCATCATAAAATTGACTGAGTGCCTGGGACAGAATGGTCGTGTCTTCCCCATAGGGATCGCCGAAGAAAAAAGTACGACTGCCATTTATCAGGCCGTTTCTGATAAAGAGAACGGCAATGGTCACCGCCGCATCTTTTCTGGCGAAACCGAAGACGTCCTGATCTTTACTGTGGCTGGCGGCAATTACCTGTTTTTCCAGGGTCCGGGACAAGGCCGCAAGTTGATCTCTTATGGTAGCGGCCTTTTCGTATTCGAGCTGTGCCGCCGCTGCCGTCATCTGCTCTTTAAGGGTTCGGTCCAGGTCTTGATTGCGCCCTTCAAGCAACATAATGATCTTGCCGACGTGTTCCAGATACAGATTTCTGTCGGCATTGCCGGCGCAGGGAGCAAGGCATTTGCCGATCTGCCGGTTGAGGCAGGGCCGGTCTCTTTTTCTCAGTTTACTTCCCTTACAGTTACGTAAAGGAAAAAGTGAACCGATAAGCCGCAGGGTCGACCACATTGCTGTGGCAGAAGAGTAGGGGCCGAAATAGCGGGCTTTGTCGCGACTTTTTCTTCTGGCCATAAAAACTCGCGGCCATTCTTCCTGAACCGTAACTTTAATGTAGGGATAGTTTTTATCATCGCGGAGGATGATATTATATTTGGGTTTGTGTTTTTTTATCAGCGAGGCTTCAAGAATAAGGGCCTCTTTTTCGGTATTGGTGATGATGGTCTCGACTCTTCGGACCTTATCCAGCATCACCGCGGTCTTATTATATTCGGCCCCTGAAAAATGAGCATAGGAAGAGAGCCGTTTAAACAGATCTTTGGCCTTGCCCACGTAGACTACGGAGGATTTGACGTCGAGCATCATATATACGCCGGGGGCATGGGGGGCGGATGCCAGGGCTGTTTCTGGAAACATAGGATAAGTAGTCGAATACTGAATATTTAGGAAAACGAGTATGGTCAATAACATATAGCATCTTGTTCGTATCGTCACCTACGGATTACCTAAAAATAATTCTCTAATTTACTTTTTTACTTTTCTTCGGTAGTATCGTTTCCGAAGTTGTAAACGTCCATCGGAAAACCGCCAGATTCTGAATAACCTCCGAGCTGTAAGCATTAACCAGTGCCGGAGATGCGCGAAAGAAGTTATTAAACTGTACTATGGTACGTTTAATAACCGATGACAAAACAGATTCAGTGCTGGTGAACGCTTAACCGCAGTTCAAAAATATCTACCAGGTGCCACCGGAAATATTGCAAGCCCGGAGGTGAAAAGGGAATACGGTGCAAATCCGTAACGTTGGGCCAGCGCTGTAAGCGGGGACGACGACTGCTTGTAACCACTGTTCAGTTTATCGAGCGGGAAGGCGCAGTCGGAGGGCGATCCGCAAGTCAGAAGACCTGCCTGGGAGAAAAAGACTTTCTTGTCCGTAATAAGTCCGTGCAGCAGGGTATCGATATACCCCGCTGTGCGGGCTTTTTTTTTGCCCGCACGACAGGGATCAAAAAATGGAGAAATGTACACAATGAAAACACAGATTGAATTGGCAAGGGAAGGGGTCACTACCAGCCAGATGGAGTCGGTAGCGAAGCAGGAAAACATAGTTGTAGAGACGATCAGAAAAAGGGTGGCGGCGGGCCATATTGTTATACCCTGTAATCCGAACAGACCACAGCAGAAGATTTGTGGTATCGGCAAAGGTCTGCGAACGAAGGTCAATGCCTCCATCGGTACCTCTTCAGATATATCAGATGTCGCCCTGGAAATACGTAAAGCCAAAATTGCTGAACAAGAGCATGCTGACACACTGATGGAGCTGTCGACCGGTGGGGACCTGGATGCCATTCGCCGGGCAGTGCTTGACAGCTGTTCGCTGCCTGTTGGCAATGTACCGCTTTATCAAGCGTTTGCCGAGGCGAGCAGGAAATATCACAATCCCAATAAACTTGATCCGGAATATTTGTTCGAACTCATAGAACGGCAACTGGCCGACGGCCTGTCGTTTATGGCCATTCATTGCGGCATCAACCGGTTCTCCGTTGAAAGACTGCGAAAGCAGGGTTTTCGCTATGGCGGTTTGGTATCAAAAGGCGGCACCTTTATGGTCTCCTGGATGGAATATAATAAACAGGAAAATCCCTTATACGAGCAGTTCGATCGGGTCTGTGCCCTGATGAAAAAATACGATGCGGTGCTGTCGCTTGGCAATGGCATTCGTGCCGGTGCCATCCATGACAGCCATGACCGGGCACAGATGGCGGAGATGATCATTAACTGCGAGCTGGCAGAACTCGGTCGGGAAATGGGTTGCCAGATGATGGTGGAAGGGCCGGGCCATGTGCCTCTTGATGAAATCGCCGGCAATATCATGCTGGAAAAAAGGATGAGCGGTGAGGCTCCCTACTATGTTCTCGGGCCGCTGCCTGCTGATACCGGAGCAGGTTACGACCATATCACCGCTGCCATCGGTGCGGCCCAATCTGCCTGGCACGGCGCTGATCTTATCTGTTATATCACCCCGGCAGAGCACCTGGCGCTCCCCAATGAAGACGATGTGCGGGAAGGGGTCAGGGCAACGAGGCTTGCGGCCCGAATCGGCGATATCGCCAAATATCCGGAAAGACGGGAGCTGGAAAAGCGGGCGGCCCTGGCCAGACGCGACAGTGATTTTGACGAATACTTCAGATTATCAATGTTTCCTGAGAAAATGCGTGAGGTACGCGATAGCAGAAAACCTGATAATGAAGCCACCTGTACTATGTGCGGCGATTTCTGCGCTATGGAGCGGGGATTCAGCCTTTTTAAAGACGATATCGCCGGCGATAAATGTCGTCATGCTGAAGAAAAGCAGCTCGTAGAAGCTGAAGAATAAGACCCATCTATCCCAGCGCGGCGCTAAACAGCCTCCGCGTGTATTCCTGCTCAGGAGCATTAAAAATCTTCTGGGCAGGACCCGACTCAACTATCTGGCCATGCTGCATGACTGCAACATAATCAGCAAGGGCCCGAACCACCCGCAGATCATGGGATATGAACATATAGGTCATCTGGTATTTTTTTTGTAAATCCAGGAGCAGTTCGATTATCTGGCCTTGAATAGTCACATCCAGAGCGGATGTTGGCTCATCAAGAATGAGAAATTTCGGTTTTAAGACAATAGCCCTGGCAATGGAGATCCGCTGACGCTGGCCTCCGGAAAATTCATGGGGAAAGCGAAAGGCCATCTCCACTTCCAGCCCCACCTCAACAAGGGTATCCAGTACCCGTTCGTAGCGCTGTTCTCTGGTGGCATTCGGGGTATGGATTTTTAACCCTTCTTCGATAATTTCATGGACCGTAAAGCGAGGCGAGAGTGATGAAAACGGGTCCTGAAAGATTATCTGCATATCGCTACGAAGCGGTCGAAGTCGGTTATTAGTCCAATGTTGAATGTTTTTTCCGTCAAAAAGGATATTGCCGCTACTGCGCACCAGTTTTAAGATAGCCAGACCGAGGGTAGTTTTTCCTGATCCGGATTCGCCGACAATGCCGCAGGTCGTTGCCTGGTACATGTTGAGCGTCACATTATCAACACCTTTTATAATCTTTTTCTTACGTTTGAATGGATGGACCCAGCCGCTGTAGGTTGTGAACCGGCAGTTGAGATGTTCCGTTCTGAGGAGCAATGGACCCGGCTGCTTTGATTCCTTAATGGCTCGAGGGAGAGCCGACATGAGGATTTTGGTATACGCATGGGCAGGATTGGTGAATATCTTTTCGGTTGTGCCGCTCTCGACGATCCGGCCATCCTGCATGATATAGATCCTGGATGCCTGTTTCCTGACCATTTCCAGGTCGTGGGTAATGAGCAGCAAACCCATGCCGTATTCAGTCTGAATGTCTTTAATCAGATCGAGTATCTGAGCCTGAATAGTCACATCGAGAGCAGTGGTCGGTTCATCGGCTATTAATAATTCAGGCCTGCAGGCAAGGGCCATGGCGATCATCACCCGCTGGCGCTGTCCGCCGGAGAGCTGGTAGGAATAGGCGCTCATTCGTCCAGCCGGGTCGTCGATGCCAGTCCGGTCAAGGAGTCGGATCGCTTCCTGTTCCGCCTCTTTTTTGCCCATTTTTCGGTGGAGTTTGAGGGGTTCCATCAACTGGTTACCGATGGTGTATACGGGATTGAGCGAGGTCATCGGCTCCTGAAAGATCATGGCAATTTTATTGCCGCGGATGGAACGAATCTCTTCAAAAGGAAGGGCAAAAATATTTTGACCCTTAAAGCGAATTTCGCCCTGTTGGGTGATATTGCAGCTGTCTTCCAAAAGGCGGAGGATGGACATGGCGGTTATCGATTTGCCGGACCCTGATTCCCCGACGAGAGCGATGGTTTGTCCTTTTTCAAGCTCCAGGGATATATCAAAGAGAACCTGGTTCTGTACAGGCTGGTTCTGTTCGTTATAGCTGTTGAACCAGAGGTTGAGACGGTCTATTTCAAGGAACATAATAGTCTAATATCGATAGAGGGGAAAGGAGTCGGTTTGGAATACGTGTTGTGGTGGTGTCTTCAAGCTACTAATAGTATAGGTGTTTTTGTTAATCTTAATGGTATTTTTCTTTTTATAAAGTAAAGACTTGCAGAGGTACGCCACTAATCCCGCCTGGAAGATTTGCGGGACTCTTTTCAGTACCCCCTTGAGGGGTGTAAGTTCCTTCACGAAATAATTTTCTTGTAAAAAACACAAGAAAATATTGCTAAGTCACTAATATCTCACCTCAAAATCAGTGTATTCTTCATTTGTGGTGACCTCGCTGGTGCGAAGCGTATCGACTCTTGACATCGGCGGTCCCTGGCCGAGCCACTCGAGCATGGTCGTCACATTGTCCTCTGTTCCTCTTAAGACTACCTCGACCGAACCATCGCGCCTGTTACGTACCCAGCCGGTCAGCTTAAGCTGACCGGCCTGTCTGTGGGTATAATCTCTGAAACAGACGCCTTGAACCCGTCCTTCCACTATGGCACGAATCGTTTTCATATGCTTGTTCTAAGCCTGATTATATATATGTTACGTGTTCTTATCATATAGAATATTGCTGATTTCATTGTTGGCAATATTATTCATTTCTTAGAATGAAGTGGCCATACCGATATCGTAGAAGTCGTTTTTATGAGTTTCTATGCGAACCACCGTATCAATCAGCATAACCGGCGGGCCGTTGCTTATCGGAACCTTGACCTTGATTCAGGTACCGAGAGGAAAGGGGGGCGTTTTCAAAAAGTATTCCGTCTCCACATATATCTTTACTCATTCCGGAGAAAGACTGCGAGTTGTTAAAGAAGTTCTTTGACCAGTATCGGCTGATGAATTTTGATTCTGAGGTAGCACCTTTGGTCCTTTTTAAAATGAGAAAATTTATTTTTGCCGGCGCCTTTGGATAAATATACTGCATTATCTGCTATTTGTAGTAATTGTTCGGGGTGTTGTGAGTTGAAGGGAAAGGATGCAATTCCGCCGCTGATGGTGAATTTGATGCATTGGTCCAGAAAATTGGTGGCTGTCTGCAGGGAATCACCGAGAGCTTTGTCCATGATGCTCACTTTAAACGACAACGAATGTGCTGTGCACAGGGTAAATTGGGTTGAGGGAGTGTTGGTGAAACACGGCTCATGGTCAATAGATAGCAAAGAAAAGGATTGTTAGCAACTTTGGGGAAATCCTTGGCCTTTAGAGCAAGATGCAGTACACTAATTGCGGTTTTCAGGAGACTGTTTTCTACTATAATAACGACATAAGGAGATATGAACATGGTTGATTTTACTTATCAGGAGCCTTTTCCACTTGACAAGGATACGACGACATACCAAAAGATTGAAGGTTCCGAGGCCTTCGTGAGCACTGATCGATTACCTGATCGGGAAATTCTGAAAATTGCTCCCGAAGGACTGACCGTTCTAGCTAAAGAAGCTATGAAAAATGTTTCCTTTCTCCTACGATCCGCTCACAATGATCAGGTTGCCAAGGTTCTTAACGACCCGGAGTCTTCGGCAAATGAAAAAGGGGTAGCGCTGGCTTTTTTAAAAAATGCTGAGGTTGCCTGTCATTTTGAGCTGCCCTTATGCCAGGATACGGGGACAGCGATCATTATGGGCAAAAAAGGCGAAAATGTCTGGACTGGCGCCAATGACTCCGAAGCCCTTTCTAAAGGAGTGTTTCAAACCTATACCGGTGAAAACTTGCGCTATTCCCAGACGGTTGCTCACGATATGTATCAGGAAAAAAACACCGGCACTAATCTGCCGGCTCAGATAGACCTGTATGCCGTTTCCGGCTCTGAGTACAAATTTTTATTTATCGCTAAAGGTGGGGGAAGTGCCAATAAAACGTACCTTTTTCAGGAAACAAAAGCCCTGCTTAATCCCAAGACGCTCGAAGCTTTTTTGATTGCCAAGATGAAAACCCTTGGTACTGCGGCTTGTCCGCCATACCATTTGGCCTTTGCCATTGGTGGAACCAGTGCTGAAGTCAATCTGAAAACGGTTAAACTAGCCTCCGCCAAGTATTATGACGAACTGCCGACAACGGGCAATGACCATGGGCGCGCCTTTCGCGATGTTGAACTCGAAGAAAAACTTCAGAAGGCGGCGGAAAATCTTGGCATTGGCGCGCAGTTTGGCGGCAAGTATTTTACCCACGATATTCGAATCGTTCGTTTGCCCCGCCATGGAGCATCCTGCCCTGTCGGCATGGGGGTATCCTGTTCGGCGGATCGAAACATGAAGGCCAAAATCAATAAAGACGGCCTCTGGCTCGAGGAACTTGATACCAACCCCGGTCGTTTGATCCCGGCTAAATATCGCACCAAACACGACCATGGCGTGCGGCTTGATCTCAATCGACCTATGCCGGAGATCCTGGCAGAACTGACTCAACATCCGGTTGGTACTTCGTTGCAGCTTACCGGAACAATTGTTGTTGGTCGAGATATTGCCCATGCCAAATTCAAGGAGATCCTCGATAGCGGCAAGCCGCTCCCAGAATATCTGCAGAAACATCCTATCTATTATGCGGGACCAGCCAAAACTCCTGCTGGCAAGCCATCCGGTTCTTTTGGCCCAACGACTGCCGGCCGCATGGATAGCTATGTGGATCTGCTCCAGTCACATGGCGGTTCGATGATAATGATTGCCAAAGGCAATCGTTCGCAGCAGGTCACTGATGCCTGTAAGAAGCATGGTGGATTTTATCTGGGATCGATTGGCGGTCCTGCCGCCATTCTGGCTGAGGAAAACATTAAAAAAGTTGAATGTATTGACTATCCCGAGCTCGGTATGGAAGCAGTGTGGCAGATTGAAGTTGTTGATTTTCCGGCCTTCATTCTGGTCGATGACAAAGGCAATGATTTTTTTAGCGGCTTGATGTAAAGACCACCTCAGTTGCATAGAGGAAAAGTTCACAGGCAGCACTCTCGAAGATGGGGCTGCCTGTCTTTTTTTAAAGAGGGCATTTTCGATGCAGAAAAGATGCGAGTGGTGCGGTGACGACCCGCAATACAGATCTAGACCTTATGCCTCTCCTCAAATTAAATAACCCGAAAACAAGCTACTATCTATCTATACTGCTGGTCTTAACAATTATAACAATTGTTCTTTTTTTTGGTCTAAGACCAAAGACATGGTCCAATAGTAATAATGTCCATTGGTTACCCGATAAAAAAGCTCTCAGTTTTCATAATCCTGGCATAGCCTACGTCGATAATGTGCATATTTTTGCCGACAAACAGCTGAAAAATGAATGGACCATCCAGATTCTTGTGTCTTCTGAAAATCTACGCAGCCTCGGTTTCAGGTCCATGGTAATGCTGCACAACGGAGAGGACCGCCAGCAATTGGCTCTTTGGCAATGGGGTGATACCGTTATAGCAATGAACGGAGATGACTATGAATATTCCAGAAAGTGGCCGAGAATTTCGGCAATGGGCGCATTAAAGCTTGGACAACCGGTACTTATAACAGTCACCTCAACGCAGCGTGGAACCTGTTTGTTCATCAACGGCACCTTGGCCAAAGAAGTAAAAGACTGGCAGGCAACTGTTCCACACAGCGGCAAAAAAATGCAACTTATTCTAGGTAATTCCGTCTACGGCAAACACAGCTGGGAGGGGGAAATATATGGTCTTGCTTTTTATGGCAAGGCCCTAACACAACAGAGGGTACAACGCGACTACGATATATGGCTGCGCCAGAAAGTTTTTGCTCCCGAATCAAAGGATAACCTCCTGCTGCTGGACATTTTTAATAAAAAGCAAAACCGTTTGGCGGCGGATCGAACGACCAGTACGCAGCAGCTACAACTCCCCGTCCGGCAGGTTGTCTTAAAAAAGACGTATCTCTCACCGCCATGGCATAATTTCACTTTGAGCCGATCTTTTCTAGTCGATGCAGTCCTCAATTTTATTGGCTTCATTCCTTTGGGGGCGGCGATATACTATTGGTTGCAGCAAACTTCTTTAGCGCCCGGAAAATATCAAGCCCTGGTCAGTGTGGCGTTGTGTTTTTCGCTTAGCCTGGGCATGGAAATAGTTCAGGCATGGCTCCCTAATAGATTTTCGAGCTTGTCGGACCTTACGCTGAATACACTTGGAGCCTGGTTGGGGGTAATGCTTTTAGTACCTTACAGATTATTTTCTTGTTTTTCTGCAAGAAAATAATCTGTAAGGTACTTATCCCGGCTTATTTCCCGTTTACCGGGGGGAGACTCTCTGCTGCGGGCCAGAAGGGGTAAATTTAAAAATGACTCAATATAAAAAGGTCTGAATACAGGAAGTATTCAGACCTTTTTAGGTTACGATGAAAAGTAAAATTCCGCGCGCTGTCTCAGCCACCGCCAATTACTGGAAAGATGGCTAAAACATCGTTTTCAACGGGGTGCGTGCTAAACTCCGTATGTCGGGAATTTATCATCAATACACCTACTTCCTCTCTGTCGATGTGAAGTGAATCGACAATATCACCCACTGTTGTGCCTTCGCCTATCTCTCGTTGTTCAATCTTGAAACGATTGTCGCGAAAGAAGGCGAAGAGTTTTACTGTAATATTCATTGCTAGTTTTCTTTAGAAATTCCAAAAGGTATCAATTTCCTCACCGGTGAAGTCGAAGACAACATTGTGCGGAGGTAATGCTTCATTGTAGAAGAATTCCGGCAGTCTGTCGTCGGCCGAGGTGAAACCGGCAGCGATATTGAATGCTCTTTCGGTTTTAAGGATGTATTTGCCGAGATTAACCACATCGTCTCCGGTCAATGCAATACCGAAACGCGCATTGATAAGATCGATCAATGCCGGGAGGCATTTTTCGTTATCAAGGGCGGCAAAGGCAATAAACAAACACATGCCGGTTGAGTCGATTGCGGCGGTGGCGATCTGCAGATTTCGCGACAACTCGACCTGTCCGTCTTTGCTCAGTGGATCAACTTGACCACCGACATTGAGGATATTGGTGGCTATGGTGTAGCCCATGGTATGGTCCGCCCCTTGTGTCGAGGTGGCATAGGTAATGCCCATACCTTTTATAGCTCGCGGATCATAGGCTGGAATTGCCTGATTTTTTACAACCGGGACACGGGTAATACCGTAGGCTTGACCGACCGACCCGGCACCATTGCCGATAATTCGGCCGAGCCCGGTTCCTTTGGTAACGTCTTCTTTTAATATTCTACAGATCCCGGCACCGTCACCGAAGGGCAGAACGCCTGCTTCCATGGCTACACCCATGGCCACTGATGTTTCAATGCTATCGACACCGATATCGTCCATGATCCGGTCAGCTTCAGCAATACGATCAAGATCTTCAACGCAGCAGTCGGCTCCCATTGCCCAGATTGATTCATATTCAAAGCCGGAAGTCAATTTATTACCATTAGCATCATTGTAGATCTGGGAACATTGGATGACACAGCCAGGGTGGCAGCTATGTTTCACTTTACCGCCACGCTGCTCAATGAGGTCGTGCATGGTTTCACCAGAGATGGAATCATGCGCCTCAAACTGGCCCTGAGTGAAGTTTCTGGTCGGGAGTCCACCTGATTCATTGATTATATTCACCAGGACATTGGTGCCATACTGACCAAGTCCCTGGCTGACCGGATGTTCGACCAATGCTTTAGCAAAGGTTTTGTTCGCGGCTCTAAACTTGTCCGGTTCGGCAATAGCCACTTTACCGTCTTTGGGGTCAATAGTGATAAACTTGATTTTTTTCGATCCCATCACAGCGCCGAGCCCGCCGCGGCCACCCGAGCGTATGCCTCCGTCCGGATCCTTGATGGAAATATTGGCACCCGTCAGCTTCATCTCTCCTGCCTGGCCGATGGTTACTATGCCGGGTTTGCCTTCGAGTCTCTTCGACAGGGTTTCAATCACCGCAAAATTGCCCATGCCGATCAGTTCCGTCTCTTCGTTTATGGTGACGCCTTCCGGAGTCAGGGCCAGGCTATACCATTTAGCCTCTTTGGGCAGTCCTTCTATAATGAGCGCTTTGCATCCGGCCCGGGCGAGAAGTGCTGCTGACGTACCGCCGGCATTGGACTCTTTGATGGTCCCGGTAAGCGGACTTTTGGCTCCGATGGAAAGACGGCCTGAGTTGGCGGCGGGGGTTCCGGAGAGAAGGCCTGGTGCAAAAACAAGTTTGTTTTTAGCGCCCAGCGGATGGCAGGTGGGTTCTACTTCTGCTGCGACAATTGTCGAGGTAAGACCGCGACCGCCATGACCAGCCCAGTCTGCGGGGACAGCCTCTACAGAGGTCGTAAGATCTGTCATATTGACACGAAATATTTTGTCAGTCATTGTAAGCTCCTTGGTTAGTTTTTTAGCACCTGACCGATTGTTGACTTGCCCTTTTGCAAGGAAACAACCTGTAAAGTGCCTCTCTCCCTTGGGGGAGGATTATAAAGAACACCCTCGCAAGGGTTAATGAAAAAAAGTTCAGAATTTCTTACTGTTTACCTGGGGTATTGCATTATGCCCACGTTTTCGGGTCACTGTTCATACATAATTTTACCGCAATCGCACAGGTTATATCCGCCAAGAGCCAGAATTGCAGCATGGAACGACGAGTTGGTCCTTATCAATTCAATGACGGTGGCAACCTTGCTGTCTTGTAGGTGTTGGGCGGGTACGATGAGGTCATAACGTTCTTCGGCGATAGGCACGAAATCAAGTTCAAGGGCATTGGCCGCGGCGCGTATACCGAGTCCGGCATCAACGCTGCCATTAGCAACCGATGCAGCAACACTCATATGGGTATATTCTTCGTGGTCGTAGCCGATGATCTCTGAAGTATCTATCCTCTCATCGCGTAACGTCTTATCGGTTAACAGGCGGGTGCCGGCCCCGTTCTGTCTATTGATAAAGGTATGTTTTCCCACCGCGATATCTTTGAAACCCTGTATGTTTTTCGGGTTCCCTTTGGCGACGATTAAGCCTTGCTCGCGGTAGCAGAGATTGATCAATTGCAGGGGAATATTTTGCAGAAATCGCTGAATGAAGCTTATGTTATACTCCCCGGTCTCTTCGTCAAGGAGGTGGCTCCCGGCGATATGAGCCTCGCCGCGGTTGATCGCCATGATCCCGCCCATTGAACCGACATGGGCCGAGGAGATGCGAACGATGGGCCGCTGTTTATGCAACTGATTGGCAAGTAGGTCGAGGATATTGTCATGGCTGCCGATACAGACGAGGGTGCTGTCCACTTCGGTCTGCGGCCGCAACAGCTCAATCTGCACCTCTTCACCGGCTCCTATTCCTTCGCATCCGGAAGGGACATTGAGCAGGCCATCGGCACGCACAAGAGACATCACCGCCCCGGCGCCTTTGCCAGAAGGGGTAGCCATCAGATTGTCACCGACCCGGCCAAGCGTAATCCTAACGAATTGATCAACGCCCATTGCCGAGTGCAAAGGTCTGGACAGTGTGGCTTCGACATAATCGGACTGTGGCAGTCCCTGACCCAAAAAAACGGAGATCATTTCCCGGACAAAAATCCGCATGGTCAAAAGAGCCGACACCGGATAGCCCGGCAGCCCAATGACCGGAGTATCGCCGATCATGGCCAGGATAACCGGTTTTCCAGGTTTTATGGCAACGCCATGAACTATTACCTCGCCGATTTCGGCAAGCACATTGGCACTGTAATCCCGGGTACCGGCGGACGCTCCGGCATTGAGAATCACGAAATCATTTTCAGCAGCCGCAGTTAGTATTGCTTTTTTCAAGAGGTCGGGGTTGTCGACAACCGGCAATCCGCGACTGGCATCAGCTCCCCATTCATTGAGATATCCTGCCAGAATACGCGAATTGAACTCGACGATCTGTCCGGCTTTTGGTTTCTGATTGGGCTGGATCAGCTCGCTGCCTGTAGGGATGACATGGGCTCTTGGTGGGCGTTGGACTTTAATTTCAGTAACGCCGGTAGCGAGCATGGCACCCTGGTCGATGGCTCTGATCCGGTGTCCTTCAGGGAGGATGAGCTCGGTTGCGACAATGTCTTCGCCTATGGTTCGCACATGTTGCCAGGGCGTAGCGGGCATATGCAACTCCACTTCGGTTTCGCTGAGGTAATGGACATCTTCAATCATTACCACCGCATTAAAACCGTCGGGGATTGCGTTACCGGTGTTGACGGGGATAAAACGGCTGTTATCAAGACGAAGAGGATGTGCCTCGCTTGCCCCGGTCAGATCTGTGAAATGCAGGGCGATGCCATCCATGGCCGCTGCATTATACGATGGTGAGGACCTCTGGGCGAAAACCGGTTCGGCGGTGATTCTTCCCAGACTGTCATCAACCTCGATGGTTTCGAGAGGATCGCGGTCATAAAAACCATGTTGCTGCAGAGTCGCCTGCCATAACTCTTTTGCTTCGGTAAGTGGCTTGTTACTCAGGTAGATATTTTGTTTGTTCATTGGAAGAGATGTACCTTTACGACAGTATGTTTGGTGAGTCCCTGGCTGTCCTCGTCGATAAAAAAGTAGCCATCAGAGCGGGAAAGTGTTGATATTGAACCTGACTTACCAAGCACAGGCTCGGCAATCCAGGTAGTACCTTCTTTGCCTAATTTTACCCGCACCACATCGCGTCTGCCGGGAGCGGAATTGATATTTCGAGCTAAAGTAGCAAGGAGGTAGGGGATTGGCAGTTCCGTATCGCTTGTCTGACCGGAGAGTTGTCGGATTGTCGGTTGGACAAATAAATCAAAACAGACCATAGCGGAGACCGGATGACCTGGGAGGCCGAAGATTGGTGTCGTTCCACTGAGACCAATCAATACGGGTTTCCCGGGTTTTAACGTAACTCCATGGACGAGAATGCCAGGCGGACCGAGTTCGGTAATGACTTGTTCCCCAAGGTCTTTTACGCCGACGGAGCTGCCTCCGGAAAAGAGAACGATATCATTTTCGGCGACGGCTCTTTTGATCGCTGGGAGGAAAATATCTTTTTGGTCCGAGACGATGCCGCAATCGACACACACGCCCCCTGTACGCTGCACCATGCCGGCCAGTGCAAGGGAATTAATATTGCGGATCTGGCCAGGTTCGGGGCTCTCACTATGGGCAATGATCTCGTCACCTGTGGAGAGAATACCGACTCTGACTCTTTCTCTCACCTGCACCTGGGTTATTCCGAGTCCTGCCAGCAGGCCGATATCCTGAGGTCGAAGAAGATGGCCCGCAGGGAGAGCCTGTACACCTTTGGCGATATCTTCACCTTTTTGGATAAGGTTGGTGCCGGAACCGACTGCTTTGACAATCTCGATCATGGTGTTGTCGACGGGAACCGTGTGCTCGAGCATCACCACGCTGTCGGCACCTTTTGGGAGCAAGCCGCCGGTGGGGATTTTATGACAGCAGCCTTTTTTGACCTCGCCTGCAGGGGCTGCCCCCATCAATACTTCTCCTGTAATATTGAGATAACAAGGCATTGATTCATTCGCCCCGAAGGTATCCGCTGCCCGCACAGCAAAGCCATCCATGGTTGACCGTGCTTGAGCTGGAAGATCTTCCGGGGAGATAACCGCCTGGGCCAGCACCCGATCGAAGGCCTTGGTTAGAGGGAGGGAGAGAGGTGCAGTTCTGAGGTCTTGCAAATGGCTTTCAAGAATGTGGAGTGCTTCGGCCACAGAGATGAGATCACTGCGTCCAAGCATGTCTCTGGTATGTTTTTTTTCAACCATTTTGACCGACAATTTTGAGAGTAACTTTGGCTAGTTCAGGCAGAACACGAAGAAGTTCTTTGGAGTCGATTTCTTTATCCTCTAATTGTATGTTCATGATCGAGGGCATGAGGTGTGGTCTGCTCGCTAAAAAGCTTGTAAAAATAAAGGATTGCATACAAACTCCCGCCTGCAATATTTCCTGTCCGCGATCTCTGGCAATACTGTTAAATAATTTCAAAGTGACGATTATAGAATCGTGTCCTTTATCAGAAGACTTTAAGGATTTCGTCTCGGTGCGCAATGCCGAATGGAAACTGTTTTTGCGAAAAATAGCCCCCGCCAGACCGGGCATTGCAGCCGAAAGAGCTAACACTGGATGCTGTCCGTTAAAGGGCAGCGAAAGATCGTCTACGGCGGTTCCATTGAGGAAAATGGTCTGGACGGTATCTGTCAGGTATTCAGCTGTAAAGCCTGGAAATTTATTTAAAAAATTTGCCAGCGTTTGGCCACGAGCCGACTTTATTTCTATACCTGACTGTAAAACAGTGGTAAATAAAGGTAAGGTTTCGGAAGCGACCATTAATCGAATACTTGGGTAAGAGAGTTGATCTTCCATATAATGAGGTTAAAATATATTTATTTTCTAGTGTAGTTGTCTCTATTACCTTGCGGCAAAAGATGAAAATTATTTTTATTAAATCCACTAAGTATACCAAATTTCCAGGTCTATGAAACCTATAATTACCTTAAAGGATCCCAAATGACAACAAAACCATTGTCTCCTCTCACAGGCTACAAGCGTTTCGATGGCCCGGTAGTCACCGTTATAATGGATGGAGTAGGCATAGGTTCAAGAGATGAACGGGATGGTGTATTCATGGCTAACACCCCCGTTCTCGATGAACTTTTTGCCGAACCGTTGATGGTGCAACTTAAAGCACATGGCAAGGCGGTTGGCCTGCCGACAGATGACGACATGGGCAACTCCGAAGTCGGCCATAATGCGCTTGGAGCCGGCAGGGTGTTTGCCCAGGGTGCAAAACTGGTCAACGAAGCCTTGCAATCGGGAGCTGTCTTCCAGGGCGAGGCCTGGCAGAAATTGAAAAAGATTGGTCGTACCGGCAAGACAATTCACTTCATTGGCCTTGTGTCCGATGGCAACGTGCATAGCCATATAGACCAGCTTTTTGTTTTGCTTGACCAATGTGCTGCTGACGGTTTTCACAAGATCAGAGTGCACGCCCTGCTTGATGGTCGCGATGTTGACCAGAAGAGCGCCCTGCGATACCTTAAACCGCTCGAAGAGAAATTGGCAGCTTTGTCTGAAAAGGGCCTGGACTCTCGTATTGCCTCGGGTGGTGGCCGGATGGTGACGACCATGGACCGATACGGCGCCGATTGGCAGGTGGTTGAAAACGGCTGGAAGGCCCATGTCCTTGGGGTCGGACGCACTTTTCCAAGTGCCTCGGATGCAGTGCGAACCTATTATGATGAAGATCCGGAAATGACTGATCAATATATGCCCAGTTTTGTGATAACCGGCGATAAAGGCCCGGTTGGCACCATTGAAGATGGTGATGGGGTGGTGTTTTTTAACTTTCGAGGAGACAGGGCAATTGAAATATCCAGGGCTTTCGAAGAGTCGGATTTTAAGGAGTTCGATAGGGTTCGGGTGCCTCAGGTGTTTTATGCAGGCATCATGCAGTACGACGGAGATGCGTTGATTCCGAAAAACTTTCTGGTTTCGCCCCCAGTTATCGACCACACTCTGAGCGAGTACCTCTGCCACACAAAAATCACTTCCTATTCGATTTCCGAGACCCAGAAGTTCGGGCACGTCACCTATTTTTGGAATGGCAACAGGTCCGGTTATATCGATGAAAGTCTTGAAAAATACGAAGAAATTCCATCTGATAGGATTGCTTTTGACCTGAAGCCCTGGATGAAGGCAGGAGAAATTACCGATAGCGTTGTTGCGACTGTTGCAAGCGGCAACTATAAATTTATCCGGCTTAATTATCCCAATGGGGATATGGTCGGACATACCGGGATGGTACCTGCTATTTTGCTCGCTGTGGAAACTGTCGATCTCTGCCTGAACCGGATTCTGCGGGCGGTAAAGAAAGCAGGCGGCATTGTGGTCATTACAGCCGACCATGGTAATGCCGACTGTATGTGGACGGAAAAAAATGGCAAGAAAACCCCCATGGTCGCCCATACACTCAATCCAGTGCCTTTCATAATTAAAGATTATAGCGGAGCCAACAGCTTTGCGCTGACCGGGGTTAAGAACCCGGGTTTGTCAAACGTTGCCGCAACCATTTGCACGCTTCTAGGTTTAGTACCACCCCAGGAATATGATGCATCCCTGGTTACATTAGCCGATTAACTCTGAGTATAAGGTAGAAATGACAGAACGAATCAGTAAATCTGCACAAAAAAGACGTTTTAAAGACGAGGAAAGCGCTGCAGCTGAATTGGCGCTGGTTTCTGATAAGGAACTGAAAAAGCTGGCCATCGGTCAAACATTAAAGGATGAGATCATACGTTGCAGAGGGCAAAAGGGTGGGGCCTTAAAGCGACAAATCAAATATCTGGCCAAAGTCATGCGTGACGATTCAGTTGATGAAATTTTTGATTTTCTCGCTGAGCGCAAAGGCTCGAAAGTAAAAGAAACCAAGCTGCATCGAGAAATTGAGCGGTTGCGTGATGTACTCATCAATGAGGCCATTCATGCACAGCAGGCATGCCTTCAGGAGGGCGTGGCTTGGGAACCGGACTGGCAGGGAGAAGAGATCGATTCTTTCGTGCAGCACTACCCGGTGGATGAAGGTGATCTGCGCAGGACAGTCTTTCAGTATGTCAAAACCAGGCTCCATAACCACAACCGGGAGGTTTTCCGTATTGTCAAAGCAGCGATTGACAAACAGGAAATATTGCGAAAAATGGACACGACTACTCTGGAGTAAACCATGTCAATCCGGTCACTGGCTCGGGATCTCTATAAGTCCCAGCAAAGAGTAGCTGCACTGCAAAAAGAATTCGACAGCGCATCGCAGGACAAAAAAGATTTCCTGGCCCAGGATTTGAAACATGCCAGGAATGAACTTGAGATGTTGCGCCGGATGCTCGATGGGGAAAAAGAATCCGGCAGCTTTCGCCTGCGTTTCAGCGGTTTCGGCAATACCAAAAAATAAAAATGAGGCAAAGCAATTTGCCGGAATAACAAGGAAAAAAGGAACACTTTTCAATGAAAGATATTTTTGCCAAGAGGATGCAGGGGGTGCCTCGGTCATTTATTCGGGAAATCCTTAAAGTGTCCCTGGATCCGTCCGTTATTTCCTTTGCCGGCGGTCTGCCCAACCCGGCCTTTTTCCCGGTGACGGAGATCCAGCGTGCCACGGAAAGAGTTTTTGCCAAATATGGTGCTGGTGTATTGCAATACAGTAATACCGAAGGCGACATTAAGCTGCGGGAACAGATCAGCGCCAGATATCTGGCAAAGAAGGGCTTGTCGATTCCTGCGGAAAATATTTATATCACCAACGGATCGCAGCAGGGGATCGATCTGCTTGGCAAAGTGCTGTTAAACGATGGCGATAAAGTGCTCATTGAGGAGCCTGGCTATCTCGGCACCATCCAGTCGCTGTCTCTTTTCAGGGTGCAGTTTATGTCTGTACCAGTGAGCGACGATGGTATGGATATCCAGAGTCTTGACAAGCAAAGCTCTGGCTGTAGAGCGAAAATGCTCTATACTGTCCCGAATTTCCAGAACCCTTCCGGGATAACCTACAGCGATGACAACCGGGAAAAAGTTGCCGCTATCGCCGATCGGAACAAATTTGTTGTGGTTGAAGATGATCCTTACGGTGAGTTGCGATTTTCCGGCCAGGGGGGCAGATCTTTTGGTCATTACCTGCCGGACCAGACCGTTCTCCTCGGTTCTTTTTCGAAGATCGTCGCTCCAGGCTTTCGCCTTGGCTGGATAGCCGCTCCTGCCTGGATTTGTGAGAAACTGATTATCGCCAAGCAGGCTGCCGATCTGCATACGTCCAGTTTTTCGCAGAAGATACTGTATGAATTTTTACTGGAAAATGATCTTGACGATCATATTAAAATAATTACTAAAGCCTACGGAACACAGTGCCGGGCCATGCAGGATGCACTTGCCCAACATTTCCCCGCGAGTATCAGTTTTACCCGGCCGGAGGGTGGCATGTTTTTATGGGGGCGATTGCCGAAAGATGCGGACTCCATGCAGCTTTTTCAGGAAGCGGCGCGGGAAAAAGTAGTCTTTGTCCCTGGCGATCCTTTTTATACCAACAAAACGAGAACCTCGGCTTTCAGGCTCAACTTTTCATGTGTTGATCCTGAAACTATCGAAGTAGGGGTCAAGAGGATGGTGCGCGCATTGGAAAAATGTCCCGTTTGTTGAGGGTAGAAAAAAGTGTCAGCGGCTGAGAAACTTCCGGCTTACTGATTTCTCCGGGTTATATTTCGTCGCTGTCGACATACGCATAGGCGCTGTGTTTATGGATGGATTCGAAGCTTTCCACCCCCGCGGAGAACCAGGTAATGTCCGGATTTCCCTGGGCGAGAACAGCAACCTTTCTGACAACATCCTCTACGAACATTGGGTTGTTGAAGGCTTTTTCGGTAACGTATTTTTCATCCGGCCGTTTAAGCAGTGCATACAATTCACAGGAGGCGGATTGCTCAACCATCGAGATTAAATCTTCTGCCCATATGAAGTTGTTGAACTTGACATTAAGAGTGACCTCTGCGCGCTGGTTATGGGCACCCCCGGTACTGATCTCTTTTGAGCATGGGCAGAGAGTAGTTACCGGTACGGTAACGGAAAGAATGAACCCTTCAGCGTCGCCGATACCGCCGGAAAAACTACAGGCGTATTCCATCAGACTGTGGGTGTCGCTGACTGGTGCTTTTTTGTCTATGAAGTAGGGAAAGGTCATTTCCAGCCGAACGCTCTTGGCTTGCAGATCTTGCTTGAGTCTGGTCAGAATGGATGAAAAACTGGTTACGGAAAGTTCACCCAGGTATTCGCCCAGGACAGAGGTGAATGTTTCGACACAGTTATCCTTGTTGCTATCCGAAAGTCTTGCCCGCATGGAAATGGTGGCAATGGTATTCTGCAGCTTACCAGTTTTTTCCTTTACCCGGACCGGAGTTTTAAGACCTTTCAGACCAACTGTATGGATATGCATAGGCTTGCTCGATCTTGATGCTATGAGATTAAAGAAAGGGATATGTCGTCCTAAATTTTACAGTACTGGTCATATTTACTTACAACTGTAGCGTACACGAAAAGTCTGTTACTTACCCTTTTTGACTCTCTTCGACAATACTCTTTTTACTGCTAAAATCCGGCGAATCTAATTTTTCATGCGTTTCGGCAAAAATAGGTGTATCGTGTAAGATTTTTCGTAACCGTTCACCAGAAAACCGCTAAATCCTGAATAACCTCCGAACTGTAGACGTTCACCAGTGCCGGAGATGCGCGAAAGAGGCCATTAAACTGTACTGTTGGTACGTTTAATGGCTGATGACAAAACAGATTCGGTGTTGGTGAACGTTTACGATTTTTCAGCAGTTCCAACGTAGCATTTTATGTCATTATGACGTACCTTGGTAGGTGACTAATAATGAAAAAGCTTACGCCTCGCATAGAAAGTTTCTTGAAGTCTACCCTTATCGGAAACCGGCTCTTATCTACGTAGTTTCCATCCTGAAACTACGTATTTTGTTCGAGATCGAGGCATACGGGATTTTTTACCGCAGGCATATAGTTGATATTCCGAGGATAAAAATTATCGCATAACGATGAGATAGGACAAAATGGTGGTTTCAGGATGGAAACTACTGAGCCATCTTGCATTTGGACTTCTTAGGAGGTTAGCAAACATGGACACTCCTGGCGAAGCCATCAGGCTGGATAAATGGTTATGGGCAGCCCGCTTTTTAAAAACCCGCTCTATAGCCGCCCAGGCGATAAACGGCGGAAAAGTGCATGTCAACGGCAATCGGGCGAAACCCGCCCGCAGTGTTCTGGTGGGTGACCGATTACGCATAACTATTGGAACTATGGAGTTCAATATTACTGTAGTGGCTCTGGCCAAGTTCCGGCGCCCTGCAGTGGAAGCTCGTCTTCTCTATGTTGAATCCGAAGAGAGCATTAAAGCCCGCCATGAGCAGCAGGAGCTCCGAAAGATGGCCAATGCAGGTTATGCAAGGCCAGCTAAAAAACCAAATAAACGCGATCGACGAAAAATCAAATCTTTTACTAGAAAAGATGAATAGGAGTAAGCTATGCCTAAAATAGAAAGAGCATTGATCAGCTTGACCGATAAAGCAGGGATTGAGGGTTTTGCCACAGAATTGGCAAACCTGGGGATTGAGTTGCTTTCCACCGGTGGCACCGCTAAAAAATTGCGTGACGCAGGACTGAAGGTTATGGATGTGTCGGAGTTTACCGGATTTCCGGAGATGCTCGATGGCCGGGTAAAGACCCTGCATCCCAAGGTGCATGGCGGTATATTAAATCAGCGGGCAAACAGCGATCACCAGCAGCAATGTGCCGCGCATGGTTTGAAAAATATCGATATTATTGCCGTAAACCTCTATGCCTTTGCCAAGACCGTCGCTCTTCCCGACTGCAGCCTGGCTGATGCCATTGAAAATATCGATATCGGCGGCCCCACTATGTTGCGGGCAGCGGCGAAGAATTTCCACGATGTGACGGTCATTGTCGATCCTGCCGATTATCCACAGGTTATCAAAGAGATTAAAGCGACCGGCAACACGACGCTCAAAACACGGTTCAACCTGATGCGCAAGGTCTTTGCCCTTACCTCCGTCTATGATACGGCCATTTCCGAGTGGTTGGAAAAAGTTGATATAGAGAAAAATAGCTATTTTTCCGGAGAATAGACGATGCAGAAGATGGCGGTTTTACTCTCCGGTAGCGGACGCACTCTTGATAATTTTCACGAGCGTATTGAAAACGGGAGCCTTGCCGGCAAAATTGAGGTGGTTATTTCCAATGTTGCAGATGTGCTTGGGCTGAAAAAAGCAGCGAAATATGGGTATCCTGCATTGCATGGCCCCGATAACAGGTCTATCAACAAGCTTCTGAAAAACTATGACATTGATATCGTCTGTCTCGCTGGCTACCTGAAACTTTACATCCCGCCACCTGAGCTTGCTCGGGCAGTTATTAATATCCATCCATCACTTGTCCCAAGCTTTTGCGGGGCTGGATTCTATGGCCACCATGTGCATGAGTCGATCAAGGCACGAGGTTGCACGGTCAGCGGCTGTACGGTGCATTTCGCTAATGAAAAATTCGATGAAGGTCCTATTATCCTGCAAAAGTGTGTCGAACTCGACTATGAGGATGATGCTGATACTATTGCCGATAAAGTGTTTGCCATCGAATGTGAAGCTTTTCCGGAGGCAATTAACCGGGTTGATCAGCGAGGCATTGAATTTTTCTGGAAACGGGTAGGGATGTGAACGTAAAAGAAGGAATACTGATGATAAAGCAATATATTGATACAGCCATGCAAATCTCTGCATTTGGCGAACAAACGGTTCTCGACAACTGATGGCTGCCATGGAACTGCTTGCTCCCGTAGGAACCGCCGAAACTTTTGGTGCCGCCCTCGATGCTGGCGCTGATGCAGTGTATGTTGGAGCTCCGGGATTCAATGCCCGAAATCTGGCAAGAGATGTGCGTCTTGAAGAGATAGGGGCCATGATCGATCATTGCCATAATCTCGACAAAAAACTCTATATTGCTGCGAACAGTCTGGTTCTTGAAAGAGAATTGCCGCTCGTTATCGAAAATCTGGCCCTGCTGCAGGAACTGAAGCCCGATGCGCTCATTGTTCAGGATCTTGGTTTGATCCGTCTGGTGCGACAATATTTCCCGGAGTTGAAGCTGCATGGCTCCACCTTGACGACGGTCCATAATTCTGATGGGGTTCGGTATCAGGCCGATCTCGGCTGCGAAAGAGTCGTCCTGGCCAGAGAACTGACGTTAAAGGAAATCGGCGCTATTGCAGCAAGAAGAGAGAGGACTGAGCTGGAGATTTTTATCCATGGAGCTATGTGTTTTTCCTATTCCGGGCTCTGTCTTTTTTCGTCTTATCTTGGTGGAAAAAGCGGGTTGCGGGGCCGTTGTGTACAGCCTTGCCGGCGCGCCTACAGCACAGGCGGCAGGACTTCCGTTGGAAAAGGTACTAAAGGTGCCGGAAAAAAAAGTGATTCTGGGCGTTATCTCTTTTCCATGAATGATCTGACCGGCCTGGACGCCGTCCCTGTTTTAAAAGAAGCTGGTATTTCTTCGCTGAAAATTGAAGGCCGGCTACGCTCAGCCCACTATGTTCATTCCATTGTCGGGGCGTACAGAAAAGTTCTCGATGCCGATCCGCAGCATCAGGATGAAGCACTGACTGAAGCCAGAGTTCTGGTCGACCAGGCGATGAGTCGCAAGACCAGCAGCGGTTATTTTTTCTCACCTCAACCAGCTGAAGCGATTTCTCCCCACCATTCGGGAAATATGGGCATTCATCTTGGTCGCTTCACCGTGACTCGTATGGTTGGCGGTCAGCTTACCTGTCGGTTTGTCACCAAGGGGAGCCTGGCAGTAGGCGATAGACTGCGCCTGCATGTCGAACCTTCAGGTGAAAGGACGGCCTTTCGCCTGAAATCGCTGTTTGTGCTTGGTGAAAAGCACGAGAGTGCCGTCGTTGGCAGTAAGGTCTCAATTGAACTGCCAGCCGGTTTTCAAACCGCTATCAATGGACATGTCGAAGTGTATAAAGTTGATGGCGGGGCACAGGTTGGTTCTTCTTATGATGGAGTGTTGCAAGCGGCACGGGTTGGCAGGGAACTGGCCGTTAAGAGAAAACAATTGGCGGTAACTGTTGATCGGATTGTCAGCCTGGTCTGCGATACCGGCAGTGCAATAAGTATTGAGGAACAACCGGAAATAAAAACAAAAGGGGCAGTGACCAAAAGGCCCTACCGCCCACCACCGGTACGAAAAAAATTACCGCTGGACTGGTGGCTAAAAACCGACTCACTCAAACTCATTCTAGGAGATTTACCGCTTGCGCCGGATCGTTACCTGCTCAGTTTCAATAAGCAGACGGTGAGCCAGGCCGGTAAGATGAAAGGTGCACTAGGCAAAAAGGCCAGACTGCTGACCTGGGCACTTCCTCCGCTGATAATGCAAAATGATTTGCCAAGGGTTCAAAAACAGATTCAGTTGCTTTTACGGACCGGCTTCCGAAGCTTTCAGCTCGGTCATCTGAGCCAAAAATTACTTTTTAAGGGTGAAAAAGCCACTCTCTTTGCTGATTACACGGCAAATTTGTTCAACAATCAGGCGGTGGCTATGGTGAGCGAGCTTGGGATTGCGGCCGCGCAGGCCGGCATCGAGATGGATCGTGCAGCGCTGCAGGATTTGTTCAATGGCTGCAGGGGGACAGTGGGGAGTCCCGGGGCTGGAGGCAGAAACATACCGGTCGGTCTCATGGTCTATGGTGCTCCTGCGTTATACACCTCCAGACTTGCCCCGGACTCTTTTCCATACGAGAAGCAGATCCTCAGCCCCAGAGACGAGCCCTATGTGATCAGGAAAAAAGAAGGCTATACGCAGACCTTTCCGGACAAGCCATTTTCGCTTCTGCCGTATCTTGATGATTTGAAAGAGATGGGGGTGAAATATGTGGTTGTCGACATTTCCGGTGGAACCAGCTCGAAAAGAGAAATGCAGGATCTGGACGACCGACTCCATAACACCGGTCGCTACAGCAAGCTCTCCACCTTCAATTATTTAGGTAAGCTCGAATGATGGCGTCGTAAACATTTAGAATTTTAGATGGATAAATAGGTAAACGTAAACGTAGACTTAGAGAAACTTCAGATGCGAGGCGCGCAAAATTTCTATCAGTTCGGCGTACTAGAGTATGTCGAACTGATAGAAATTTTGCAGCAACGAAGCAGGTGAAGTTTTCTATGCCCTTTGGGTAGTTTTTACAACGCCATCAGTTGGTCTTCTGATTTTTCCCCTCATCGAGTCGGCGCATTCCTTCCATAAGCAGTTTCATGAAAAAGCCAATTTCCGGAGTTCGAAAATCCTCCTGGGCGATACCGGGAGTAAATCGGAAATGCCCCGATCTTTCTTTAAGTATTTGGTAAAATGCTATATCACCGGCATGCTCATCATATTTCGCTTTGATAAGAGCACCTTGTCTAAAGGAGAACCGGGCGGTACCTTTGCTCAGGTTGGATAGTGTCAGGATGCCGGTTTTGTTGTTCATGTTTAAAGTTTGGAACAGGGCCTCCGGTGGAATTTCCGAAAGGTTGCCGGTAATTCCTGAGCTGAGATCTTCGGCGCGGATTCTGTTGGATCTGTTCAGTCTCTCTGCCATAAGCCGCGAGAAATAGCGTTGAATCTCAGGGTAGATATCCAGGATTTTGTGGAAATTAGGTTGATCTATATAGAGGATGGAGCTCGGTTCTTTTACCTGGATGGTTGCATTGACGATATCGTTACAGATAAGACTCATCTCGCCAAAGACTTCTCCGGTATCGAGGGTCGAAATGATAATTCCCGCCTGGTTCAGTACATTGACCGTTCCGGAAACTATTATGTAAAATCTGCCGCCAGGATCACCTTTGCTGATGACAATATCGCCAGGCTGATAGGTATTCAGTTTGAAATAACTTATGACCGCATCGAGGTTTTTCTGGTCGATATTTTTAAAAAAAGGAAAGCTGCCCAGCAGGTGGACAATTGAGCCAAGTTCATCGGAGAGGGTGTCTTGGTCAAGTTTCTGGAGATACGCATCTCTGCTGTGTTCAAGTCTTATAGAACCGTTACAGCCACTACAATTGATCATGCAGACAGGTATTTTGTCACCCCTTTCATACTGAATGACCAGTTTGGAGAGGTCAGCGTTTAAGGTCTTACACATCTTTTTCCCGACCGGATAGGTAATGATCGAGGTCGTGATAAAACTGTTCTCGCTTTCGTTTGCCAGGGGAATCGCTATCCCGGAGAGAGCAAAACTATCCCCAAATGCATAAATGGGACACTTGCGATTTTCAACGATTTTGAATAATACTTTGGGGAACCCCATGGTGCTGGCCTTGATTATACGGATTAGTTCTGGTCAAGCCAGACGAGTAATGCTATAAGCTGCTCTTTGTTTCAAAGCATATCGCATGTTCAGGCAGCGTGTCAAACCGATGGTAAAAGATATCGGCTGCAAAATGATGATGCTTGACTGATGATATCTGTTGACAATGTCTTTTTCTTGCATTATAAATTGTACGCTTTACAAAATGAAATTATCAGGGATCACTGCGCGTTTTAGCGCTTACGATTACTGATGTATGCAAATATATTTAACTCATCTAATCGAAGAGATACGATAATTACAGGAGGAAGTACGTGGCAAATCATAAATCCGCTGAAAAGAGAAACCGCCAAGCTCAGGCGAGCCGTTTGCGCAACAAGATGAATAAAACAAAAATGAAAACAATCATTCGCAAACTCGATGAAGCCGTGGTTGCCGGAACAGCAGATGTAGCAAAAGAGGTTCTGCAGGAAGCCACTTCGGTTATAGCAAAGACAGCGAGCAAAGGCACTATTCATAAGCGGAATGCATCACGAAAAATTTCTCGTCTCGCAAAGCGTGTAAATAAAATGACCACTGCTGCGTAAGTTACTCTGCGGCCGTGGATTTAAAAAACGGTTGCTGAAGAGTGTGCAAAGGGCCATGGAATCTTATGATTTCATGGCCCTTTTTTTGTTTTTTCGCGTAACACCTATAAGGGGGATAAGCGTCTTTACGTAAAAATTTCTGAAAGAAAGTGGAAGAAAAATTGATTACAAATCACCAACCCCGCCCAAAAGATTTGCGGG